>CAXUCM010000176.1:0-7769 GCA_964249315.1 uncultured Acetobacteraceae bacterium
CCCCCCCCCCCCCCCCCCCCCCCCCCCCCCCCTTCGAAAGGTCAGGTGCAAAGCTCGCTGGGTATAAGGTCAGATTGATGATGGCTGAGGAGGTGGGGAGCGTGAACGGCCTGAGGCTGCTTCCGCTGGCTCGGCTCCCTGTAGGTCTAAGGTGATCGAGCAGCCCAAGGAGCCGTGTGCATCAACACGCGTCGCACCATCCTGTCCGGCACCGCAAGGCGCGCGTGGCCGCCTGCACGAAGAACGGCCAGATGGCAGTGGAAGTCCGCCCCAGGAACGTCCGGCGGCTATGATCGCCGGTGAAGCCGCCGACCGAATGTCGAGATTGTCAACCTTCGCGCTCCAAGACGTTCGCCGACGTGACGACATTTTCTATGCCGCAGATCTGCCGTCCGTAATTCTCCATGCAGGTCTGGATGTTATGGACAGCATGCATGCTGCCGGCTCTGCAGTTTCGTGCAACAAGCTGGAGGGGCTGCTTCTTCATGATGGCCGATGCCCCCGATGCCCTGAACAGCATCTCTACCGCCGTCGCACAGGTATCCCAGATGTAGGCCGCATCGGCATGATAACGGACGGTGTCGGCACGCGTGACGTCGCCACCTTCGTCATGGAGGCGGTCAAGCTCATCGAGCGCCGCCTCTGCGACACACCGCGCCGCCCTGATCTGCATTTGAACGTGGCCGACGTTCAGATGGGTCACCGGAGCATCCTGCTGCCGGTTGTATGGGGAGTAGGCGATCGACTTCTTTCCGATGCCCTCCAGGAACAGTTCCAGGGCGTGCTCCGCCATGCCGACGGCATTGCCCGTGCCCACCATGATCGAGCGGCCAAGCCCTCCGGGTCGGAGGCCCAGCCCCTTCTCCCTGAGCTCCGCGAGCCGGTCCGCCAAGATCTGAGGCGAGCTGAAACGCTCGTCCGGAACGAAAAGCTCCTCGTCGACCACGATCGTCGCGCTACCGGTCCCGGCCAATCCTATGGTGTCCCAATCGTCCCGACGAACGTAAGACTCCCTGGGCAGCAGTACCATGCCGACCTTGGTGTCGTCGGTCTCGTCGTAGAACACGGCCAGATAGGCGTGCGATGCATGGGCGCTGCCGGTGGCGAAGGGCCATGCGCCGCGAACCATCCAGCCGCCTTCAACCCGACGTGCGGAGCCTGAAAGGCGACGGGTGCTGCCGCCCACCGCACAGGTCCGATTTCCGGTCCAGGGCGCCTGGTAAAGCGGCTTCACCACGTCTTCGGCAAAGGCCGCGCTCCACATGTTGCCCCCGGTTGAAGCCCAGACGGTCCAGGCAGTGGCGCCGCAGCCCCGACCAAGGGCCTCGTAGATGTGGAACAGGTCCCTGGCTGAGAAATCTGCACCCCCGAAGCGCGCGGGCATCGTGAGGCTGTAAACCCCGGCTACACTGAGACGCTCGACCGTCTCCTGAGGGACACGTCGCTGCTGCTCGGTCGTGCCTTGCATGCCGCGCAGCCAAGGACGCAGGGCAACGAGTCGCTCGACGATGACGTTCGCCGGAGGATAGGCGGACTCGCTGACCACCTGAACGTCATCGGCCGGCATGGCGCCACCGTAGAACTTCGTCACCCTCATGTCCTCCGTCTATTCGCTGATGAACCGTTCGGTAGGTCCTCGTGGCCAGGCAGCGTGTCAGCAGATCACGGACCGTGGCCGACCGTATTCGAACAATTTGCGCCTGCCCGGCCGCAATGGCAAGAGGTATCAGGAGACTTGGTGACTTTGCGAGCGGTCGAGCGGGGCGATCCCGACCCCGGACGATACGGAAGGCGGGCAACGGGGAGCGTGAACAGGCAGGCCATAGTCAATGCTTCGTCATTGAAGGCTGGTTGCAAGTATCAAGGTTTTCATCGTTCAGGCGAGCCTCAGAGGCCCCGAGCTGGCCGCTGTCACCTAGATCCGCACTCCGATACTGGAAGACCACCCCTATCGCGCTGCGACCGCGCTGGCGTCCCTTGCAGAAGGTTACCCAGGTAGGGCAGGGGCAACCCGTCGCGACCCGTCGCGACCCGTCGCGACCCGTCGCGACCCGTCGCCGTCCCGCGGCTCCGGCCGAACTACGCGGCGTCGCCACAAGCGGCCATGATGGCGTCAGGAGCCTACGCGGGACCTGCTGTCCGTCAGAGGATGCCGAGCGGCTGCGGCATCCGGTCGGGTGAACGGACAGTGACGTGCAGCATGCCTAATGCTGGATCTTCGGGATCATGGGCAGTTGGATATGGCTGGGACGATCCGGGCCGGTATAGACCAGGTTGCGTGCACCGTCATGGTAGCTTGGATCGTAGGAGTGCCGAGTGCCGTGGTTGAAGCCGTCGAACGGTTGTATGTCCACGCGGATGCGGTGACCCTTGCGGATAAGGGCAGTGTTGGGAATGATCTCGATCTCGACCGGCACGACCTCGCCGTCCCGGAGCGGCGCATGGTCGGCTCGAAGGTGGGTATGTTTGACCGTGTATTCGTTGCAGCGGGATGCGTCCAGCTTGCGATGGGAGGCCTTCAGCCAGCCCTTGGCAACCGGGTAGTGTTTCGTGGACATCCCCATCGTCGCCAGGCCGATATAGTCGACCTCCCGATCATTCTCATCGACGATCCTCAAGGCCACATAGATGTCCATGTCCTGGCTCGTAGAGGAGACCCAGAGCTTCGCCTTGCTGTAGCCGGCGAACACCATGTCTTCCGACACCGGATCGCTGATGAAGGAGATGCCGGTCTTCCAGGCTGCAAAGGCAGATGGCGGAGTCACCGGCAAGACGATCGGTGGCGGTCCGATACGATTCTCGAGGGGTATTTCCGCCGAATACTCCGCCTGCCGTCCCGCGGCCGGCTTCACGGACGAGAGACGCAGGAAGTCGTTCCGCCGCCCGTCGCCCTTCCAGTCCGAGGGCGAGGCGTCGAAATACCATAGGACATACTTTGTCCTGGCAATCGGCCATTCCTTTTCCTCCTGCAGGTACGAGCTGCCGTTGCCGGTGCGGATCTCCAACCGCACGGGCGGCTTGTCCATGATGCCGTTCTCGACCCCCTTCAGCCAGTGGTCGAAGAACGCCATGTGATCGGCCACCGAAGCCTTCGAGTACGACCTGGTGAACCAGTCTTCCCAGAAGTCGATCTTCTTGTCGGTCGTGCGCGTCGCCAGATAGGCCTCGCTGCTGCCCAGCTGGTGGAAGTGGGCCGGATGGGTGGTGGAGGCGACGGTCCAGAGCGGCACCTTCACCTTGCTCATGTCCGGACTCATGAAGACCTCGGACGTGGGTCCGAAGATCGCGGACGGGTTCGAATCCTTGAACGGCGCGGCCTTGGCGATTCCCATGAAGTCGATCTCGTCGGGTTGGCCGCACACGGCAGGAAGCACGCCAGCCTTGTACCAGAAGGAAAAAAACTCGTCGTTGCAGATGCCGCCGGTGTACAGCAGCTCCTCATACAAGTCGACGTCGGTGCCGATGGCGATCATGGCCTTCAGGTGCGACGGCTCCAGGCTTGCCGCCGCATGCTGGGTCATCGCGTAGTACGACATCCCCCATAGACCGACATTGCCGTTCGACCAAGGCTGCTCGCCCGCCCACTCGATGGCGTCGTGATAGGCCTGGGCCGTGCTGAAGCCCCAAGGCGCCAGCTTGCCGGGGCTCTTGCCTGTCCCCGGACCGTCGACCCGAACGACCACGTAGTCGTGCGGCACCCAATCTACCGTGTTGACCGTCTCGTGGTTCTCGAAGATCAAACCATCGGAATTGCCGTGGAAATACTGCTCTTCCTCTTCCTCGTGAGCGTCGAAGTCGGCATCGTTGCAGATGGAGTAATGGTGGAACGCCCGGCCGTAGACTCCGCAGTTCATGACCACCGGGAACCGGCCCTCCTTGGCCGGACGGAAGACGTCCGCGTAGACGTAGAGGCCGTTCTGCAGCGGGATCTCGATATCCCTGAAACGCATGATGCCGAGAATGTTGCGTCGGACCTCGTTGCGAGCGGCCGCAGCGGAGACTAGTCGCCGAGGGGCGCGATCGGAGAATGCACCGCGTCGCGCAAGCTCGTTGAGCAAGTCGCCGATGACCGGGTCCTGCTCGAAGTCGCGAACATGATCCGGGTGGGGTCCGGCGAACGAGACATCGTGTCGGAAATTGATCTCCTTGCCGTCGAGGATCTCGTGCACCTCCGGCGGGATCGCGATGCCTCCATCGAGGTTGCCGTCCCTGTCCAGCGTGCAGAGGAACCGCGCGATGTTCGTCAGCCCGGGATCCAGGAGCTTCTGTATGTTCCCGTCCACGCGGCTCACGATCTGCGCCAAGTTCACGCGGGATGCCCCGGTCGCGGAGCCGATCGGAGTGCTTCCGAGGAGAAAGGCGACCCGCTCACCCTCGCAGTAGGAGAACTCTCCCCTCTCGTTCGTCAGCCCGCTACGTGTCGGTGTCTGATACTTGAGGCCGGCAACGGGTCCAGCGAACATACCAGTAAGCGACATGGACTTTACCTTTGCATCCGGTTCTTGATCTTGCCAGCGGATGAAGACGACCGGAGCTTTCCACCGTGTCCCCACAACATCGATGCCGCCGATATCAGTGGCAGGGGCGCGTGGCTGATGCAGCGTTCGCCTGCGTCAGGGACGTGACGGCGAACGTTGCCGAGCATCATGCACGCTGTCGCTCTCGATGGCTCGTAGAACCGGTATGTCTGTGATTGTGATCAGGACCCCCAGCCTCTCGCTCCCGGAGCTCTCGTCCTCGCCCCATGTCAATCGGAGCCTTCAGAGGCCTCGTGAGATCGTGACATCATGCAACAAGACCGCGAGCCCGAGATCGGCATCCTGGCAGCTTGCGCCCTTGCCCGCTCGCCGTCATAAGGGCGCCCGGATGCATCCATCCCAGAAAGCCCTTTATCCTGCGGAAGCGGCAGCCCCAAAGCCCGCATACCGGCGAAGGCTCGGATCGGTTCCGTCCCTCCGCCCCACCGAGGCATCGGGATGATCGTCAAACCAACCCTCAAGCGGATATCGGTACATCCAGTCGACCAGAAGCCTACGCTCCGCGATCAACCACACGCCATCGCGTTGTTCGAACCGATCCAGGTAGCGCGCCCACAGCTTGACGTAGCTGCCTTTCCAATGGTGGCGTTCCGACCCCTGATGATCGGCGTTGAGATAGGTCTCAACGTGGGCGATGTTGGGGCCGTCAAACTCGATCAGGCTATTCCCAAGGCAGTGCATGGTCCGAGTAAAGCGAGGCATCTCAGCCGTCAGGAAGTCGAAGAAGCCGTCGACACTTCCGACGTGAAGGCTTTTCGGAAACTGGATCCAAGCATCCTTGTGGAAAGCGCCCCGAACCAGCTCCATGTCGACCCGATCGAGGCCGCGGCAGTAACGCAGAAGCACATCGTGGATTTCCGTCCGAGCCGCCAGTTCCTCGAGCGTCATGAGATCACCTAGTTCCAGTCGATCTTTTAATATCAGTAAGTCACTTGGTTTCAACTGTCAAGGAGACGACGCGTCAGCTGCTTTTGTCGAAGACCATGTTTCGCATTCCTGCAGGACAAGGCTGGATCGCGCGCGTCGGCGATCCGTCGGGCGAGCTTGCGCCAGCGCGTGACGCCGGCGCTGTCCGTCTCGGGAAAGATCGCGTGCGATCCGGCGATTTGCCTCCCTCAAAGCCAGATGAAGAGGTTGGCGAGAACGTTGAAGTCGCTGCCGGTACTCCGGTCGTAGGTGAGAACGGTCGGATGATCGATGAAAGACACGCCGAGATTGAGGCTTATGCCATGAGTGAGGTGGGCGCTGTAAGCGATGGTCGCGGTATCGGCGGCGCTGTGGGCAAGCGCGCCGAAGCTGCGCGCTTCGCGAACTGCATATCCGCTGAAGACGTTCCGGTTCCAGACGATGCTGACGATGTCGAACGGACGGTGAGGAACAACTCCGAAGCCGTAGAGGCGCGCTTCATAATACTGGGTGAATATGTTGACGTCTGGAGGTCCGTAATTCACCGAAATGCCAGCGTAGATGCCCCCGATGGCAGAACCCGGAGCGGCGTGAGGCGCAGGTTGTATGAGCTGACGATCAGCAAGAAAGTAGAGCCCGTAGTTTGTCGCCTTGTGAGGCTCCGTGAGATCGCTGTATTCGGTTGTCGTGTAGCTCGCAGCGGCACGTATCCAAGTCCCCAGCACGCCTGGCGATGCATTCACCCGATATCCGGTCTCGTCGATGAAAAACACGCCCGCGCCCGGCACGGCGAACCGTACGGCAGATGGGTTCTCGAGACGCTCGGACTCGATCCCGGCAGGGTCGAGTCCCCGTTGGGCGCCGAATTTCGTATAGATATGGTCCGGCAGGTTAAACTTGACGTCGATCCCCGGTGTCACGAACGTGGGAACGTTTTCTCCGTTCTCGGGGCCGATCGCCGCACTGACGCCGAACACGCCGGCGGCCAGGTTGCCACCGACCTGGGTGCCCAGGAACTCCGTGACGTTGGAGATATAACCGAGCTTGATCTCTACCTTCTTGTTGAACAGCGTCTGGTAGTATGTCGCCGTGGCGATGCCGATCCCGTTCGGGCCATTCGGCTGCCAGTTCGTTCCCGTAATGAAGCCGCCCACGGTGATCTGGCCGTCCGGTATCCCGTACCGTTGAAGATCGTAGTTGACGAAGAGGGCGGCGATGTCGTCGTAGCTCGGTAGCTGGCCGTTGTAGAGTTGCAGATCCCTGCTGTGGGGACCGAACTGATTCCCTGCCGGGAGCTCGTGCCTTAACAGGTTGTCCTGGAACGTGGCTTCCGCAAAGCCGACCCAGCTGATGCCATATTGGGCGAGAGCATCGCGCGCGCCGAAGAGCCCCTGATCCACGGTGTTCGCGGCGCCAGGGATGGGGACGATCCACCCCCTCAGCTTCAGGTCGTCGGCGAGGGCGTAAGGATTTTTCGACTGTAAGGGCGGCGGCGGATTGGTATATGTCGACACCGTCCCGCCTCCGCTACCCGAGCCTGCGAGAGGAGGCGTTGCCTGGTTGGGCCCGGTCTGTGCGCTTGGCGATACGTTCGGTCCGGTTTGCGGGCTTGGAGACACCGTCGAGGTCGAGGGGTTTACCTGCGCTACCTGGACGCCCGGGTCGCCTGCCCCCGGAGCGGCCGCGAGGACCGGAGCCGTCAGTCCGCCGGTGGCCGCCAACGCGACGGCAAGCAAGGCCCAGGACGATTTCGCACCCGCATCGGGTGGCTCGCATTTCCGAGCCGAGCAATCTACCAATTCCCTCATGGTTTCCTCCTCGTGGATTTCTTGTCGGATCTTTTGCCAAGTCTTGGTCGAACAGCTTTGCGCTTTGCCTCTCTGAACTTGCGTCTGGACCGGAGCCCGTCGCGGCCGCCTAGGCGGCCAGGTCCTCGATCGGGTTTGACAGTGTGCCGATGCTTTCGATGGTGACGGTGCAGACGTCGCCGGGCTTGAGCCACAAAGGCGGGGTGCGGGCGTAGCCGACGCCTGCGGGTGTCCCGGTCGCGATCACGTCGCCCGGCTCGAGGGTCATGACCTCGGACAGGATCTCGATCAGCGTGGCGACGTCGAAGATCATCTCGGACGTGTTGCCGTCCTGCATGACGACGCCGTTCACCCGGGACGCGATGCCGAGCCCGCGCGCGCCGTCCGGCAGTTCGTCGGCGGTGACCAGCTCGGGACCGAACCCGCCGGTGCGGTCGAAGTTCTTGCCCATGGTCCACTGGGTCGACTTGCGCTGGTAGTTGCGCACCGAGCCGTCGTTGAAGCAGGCGTAGCCGGC
>CAXUCM010000177.1:0-7743 GCA_964249315.1 uncultured Acetobacteraceae bacterium
CTCGAGCCGCGCGAGCGCGCGATCGGTCAGCGCGGTCTGGTCGTCGCCGGGCGCGAAGGCGCGGTCGAGCACCCACTCGCCGACGCGGCCGCGTATGCCGGTGCCGTCGAGCGCCTCCATCACCTCGTCCATCTTCAGCACGGTGCCGGCTTCCAGGAAGCAGGTGGTGCCGGTGCGCAGCATGGACAGCGCCGAGAGGCGGGCGCCGAGAGCCTGCTCGCGCCCGCTCTGCCCCTGGTGCAAGGGGACCGACCAGCGCCACACCCCCTCGTCGAAGCCGAGATCCTCCGGCATGAACCCCTTGAACAGGGTCTCGGTGACGTGGACGTGGCCGTTGATGAAGCCGGGCGTCATCACGAAGCGCCGCCCGTCGATCACCTCGCGTGCCTCGAGCCTGACCTCGTCCCGCTTGCTCACGGCGACGATGCGGCCGTCCGCGATGGCCAGGGCGCCGTCGGTGATGACGCGGCGGCCCGCGTCCAGGGTGATGATCGTCGCACCGGTGATCAGGGTGTCGGCTTGCTGCATGATGGGCCTTTCCTGAGCATGATCGAGCTCGGCGCGTCTCGCCGGGCCGAGATTCATCCTTGCCCCGACAGCACGGACGTCTCTGCGGCAAGACGCGAAGCTGCCGGTCGATACGGGTCCTCGAGCGGCGCGCGCAGGAACAGCGCGGCGAGGGTCACGGGCAGCAGGAGCAGGCCCAGGCCGCACAGCATGGGCGCGAAGCTGCCGGTACGGTCGGCGACGTAGCCGGCACCGGCAGGGCCCGCGGCAGCGGCGCCCGCGAGCATCCAGATCGTGGCCAGTGCCGCCGTGCCGGCCTGCTTGCCGAAATGCTGCACCAGCAGCACCGTGACGGCCAGGCAGCTGACGCTCCAGCCGGCGCCGAACAGCCCCACGAACGTGCAGGCCGCGCCGAGACTGCCTCCGAACGCCAGCAGCAGCATCCCGCACGCGGTCGCGAGCAGCCCGGAGGCGAGCATCCGCCGAGGCTCGCAGCGCTCGGTCAGCCAGCCCGAGCAGCCGGTCGCCAGCGTGCCGACCAGGCCCTGCAGGCCAAGCACCTGGGCGGCGAAACCGGCCGACCAGCCGTGGCGGGCGAAGTGCGGGGCGATGACGCTGGAGACAGTGACGATGCAGGTCTGCACCGCCACCATCGCCAGTGCCAGGACGGCGAACTGCGGCGAGCGCACGGCGCGGCGGTATCCCGGCATCCCGCCAGGGGGCGTGACCGGACGGTGGGCCGGCGGCTCGCGGATGACCAGGGCGCACAGGGCGCCCAGCGCCAGCGCCAGGCCGGTCATCGCCACCCAGTAGAGGCGCCAGCCGGCACCGGCCACGCATGCCTGCGCCACCGGCGGTCCGACCGCACCGCCCAGCGTGCCCAGCATCATGTAGATGCCGATCATCCGCGGCGCGCGCGCGCCGTACCAGCCGGCAATCAGGTAGATGCTCGGCGTGTTCGCCACCAGCGAGAAGCCGACGCCGACCAGCCCGGCCGACACGGTGAACAGCGCCAGGCCGTCCGTCATCGCCGCCAGCGCGCAGGCCGATGCGAGCACCAGGCTGCCGGCGACGATGGTCCAGCGTCCGCCGAAGCGCGGGATGGAGGCGACCGGCAGCAGGTGCGCGATGCAGCAGGTCAGGATCAGCGTGGTGAAGACGCCGCCGGCCTGCGCCTCGGACCAGCCGAACTGCCGCGCCATCGCGAACAGCACGATGCCCATGGAGGAGAAGGCGACGGCGGAGGCGAACACCATGATCGCCGACGCCGCCAGCAGGCCCACCCAACTCCGCCCCATGCCAGTGTCTCCGGGAGACCGTCAGCGCGGCAGCCTGTCGCGCCGCGTCGTCGCCGTCTTGCCTGAAGCCGCCCGCATCGTTGCATGGACGGCAAATGATCGGGCGCGCGGGATCAAGACGGCCGGCTCGCGGCATGACACACGACCGAGACGAGACAGCGAGGTGCCTCGATGGATGCCGAGACTGTTGACCTGGACGTGCGGCCGCTGAGCGACGGGTTCGGCGTGGAGGTTCGCGGCGTCGATCTGGCGACGTGCGGCCCGGCAGTGCACCGCGCGGTGGCCGATGTCTTCCATCGCCACGGCATCCTCGTCGTGCGCGGGCAGACGCTCTCGCCCGAGCAGCAGATGGCGTTCTCCCGCGCCTTCGGCACGCCGGAGGGCAACCAGCGGCTGGAATACACCTATCCCGGCATCCCCGAGATCTTCGTGATCTCGAACCGGCTTCAGGACGGCAGGAAGATCGGCGACGTCGATGCCGGCCAGGGCTGGCACACCGACAGCTCGTACCTGCCGGAGCCGGTGATGTGCACCATGCTCTACGCGATGGAGGTGCCGGCGGAAGGCTCCGACACGCTGTTCGCCGACCTTTGCGCCGCGTGGAACAGCCTGCCGACGGAACGCCGGGCGCAACTCGACGGACTGCAGGTGCAGCATAGCTGGCGTGCCCTGATGGAGCTGCAGGGGGTGGCCCTGGCGGCGGACGACGACAGCATCCCCGACGTGGTGCATCCCATGGTCCGCGTGCATCCGGCCGACGGCCGCAAGGCGCTCTGGGTGAGCACCGGCACCACCCGCGGCGTGGTCGGCATGCCCAATCCCGAGGGCCTCACCCTGCTCGACGAGCTGGTCGCCTTCGTGACGCAAGACCGTTTCGTGTTCCGCCACACCTGGCAGGTGGGCGACGTGCTGATCTGGGACAACCGGTGCACGCTGCATACCGGCACGCGCTTCGACGTCAGCAAGTACACGCGCCACGTGCACCGCACCTGGATGAAGGGGGACCGCCCGGTCTAGAGTCTTTTTTGTTCGCCCTGGCTCACTGCAAAGCCTCTAGCTCGATATTCTGGCGAGCATCTTTATCCGCTCAGATGATTCTATCTGATCGGATGATGCTCTAGTGGCGCCGCGCCGTCGGTCAGCCGTCCTGCGGGAAGATGCCGCGCGGGATCTTGACGTGGATGCCCTGCCGCCCGTCGACCACCTGGGTCACCCCGAAATCCGCCGCCACGCTCATCAGCGAGTATGCGTCGTTGCGCGACAGTCCCTGGTGCCCGCTCAGCAGTTCCAGCATGTCGAGCGAGGCCGCCCGCATCGCCACGTTGAGGTCCTCGTCGAAGCCGTGCACGATCCAGAACCCGGGGGTCTGCAGCAGCGGCGATGGGAAGCTGAAGTCCCGCCGCAGCACCACCTGGAACACCACGTCGAGAGAGGATTCGATGGCGGTCCCGGACAGCTCCCCGTCGCCCTGCGAGATGTGCGGGTCGCCGATCGAGAACAGCGCGCCGTCCACCTGCACGGGGTAGTACATCGTCGAACCCGCGCCGATGCGCCAGTTGTCGATGTTGCCGCCATGCAGCCCCGGCGGGATGGTGCTGACCCGTCCCTGCGCGTCCGGTGCGACGCCGGCCGTCCCCAGGTGCGGCCGCACCGGGATGCGCACCCCGCGCAGCGACGATTGCCGGTCGCATTCCGGGCAGCGCGTGATGGTGCCGGGTACCTGGTAGATGCCGGGAAAATCGTAGGCGTACAGCGCCTCGGCGGTGTTGCCGGCGGGATCGATCCGGTAGATCGTCACGCGCTCCTTCTCGCCGAATTCCTTGTAGAGGTATCCCCAGTTGGCGGCGAGGTTGGAGCCGTACCGGCAGCGCGGCGTCATGCTGAGGTAGCGCACTTCCAGCATGTCGCCCGGCCTGGCCCCGTCCACGTGGATCGGGCCGGTCATGATGTGCACGCCCGGAGTGCGGTCGTGCTCCGGCACCTCGCGGAAGATCGTGTGGATGGCGTCGTCCATCAGCAGCTCGGGATCGTCGCCGGCATGGTGCGTCACCGCTTCCGCCTGGATCAGGTCGCCGCTGTTCACGCGCAGGGCCGGCGCCAGCGCCGCGTCGAAATAGCCCCAATGGATGGTCTTCGGCGTGGCGGGCAGGCGATGCAGGGCACCCGGCGCGATCGCCGCGCGGGCGGTGACGGCATCCTGGACAAGCGGCATGGAACGACCTCGGGGAGTGCGCCCGACGGGCTTAGGGGCACGCGGCGGGGCAGTCTTGCCACCGCACGCACCAGGTCTTGCCTGCCGGCGGTGACGGCGGCACGCATCTTGCGTGGTCGGAGAGCGTGGCCCGCGGCGATGGCGACGGTGACTGAGCGGTGTCGTGCGCCCCCGGGCCACCAAAAGCCGATGCACCTGGGGACAAGACGGCGCCCGGGCCAGGTCGTCACATGAGCCGCCACCCACCCCGGATGATCGCAGGACGCATGACCGGCCCCACTCCCGCGCAGCGACGGCCAGAGCCTCGACGGGTCGGCAAGTGGTGCGCCTTCGGCGGCATCTCGCTGTCCTTCTTCTTCCTGAACGCGGCGACCTTCACGTCGCTCGGCGTCGTGCTGTTCACCATGGGCGCCGACCTGCACTGGTCGATGACGTCGGCGGGGCTGAGCTTCACCGTGCTCGGCCTCGCCTGCGGCCTGTCCAGTCCGCTCGCCGCCGTCGTCATGGTGCGGATCGGCGGCCGCGGATCGCTCTGCATCGGCGCATCGCTGCTGACGGCGGGCTTCCTGATCGCCTCGGTCTGCCAGAGCCTGTGGCTGTTCTTCGCCGCCATGGTCTGCCTCGGCGTGGGCTTCACGCTGTCCGCCAACGTCCCGGGGGTCTACCTGCTCGCCGGCTGGTTCGGACGCGGATCGTCACGCATCATCGGCTACTACTTCATGCTCGGAGCGTTCGGCGCCGCCTTCGGGCCGCCGGTCGTGTCGGCCATCGTGCAGGGTGCCGGCTGGCGTGCGCACTGGCAGCTCATGGCCGCGGTCGCCGCGGCGATCGGGTCCGTCTGCTTCGTCCTCGTGCGCGATCCGACCTCTGTCCGGGGCGCTCCGATCGCGGCCGGACCAGGCACCGCCGCCACCGGGTCGTGGACGCCGCGCCAGGCCATGCTCACGCCGCAATTCATACTCGTGTGCGCATCGCAGATCATGACGATGGCCTGCGTCACCACCAACTCCAGCGCGCTGGTCGCCCACCTGGTCCGGATGGGGGCGAGCCAGACGGCGGCGGCCTTCGTGCTGAGCGCCGGGGCGACCACCGCGACCCTCGTCAAGGGCGGATCCGGCCGGCTGTGCGAGATCGTCTCGCCCTCGCTGCTGCTGGCCGGCGGGTTGGTGCTGCAGGCGGTCGGCTGCGCCATGCTCGCGATCGCCCACACCCCGGCGCTGCAATACGGCAGCGCCCTGGCCTTCGGCACCGGCTGGGGCCTGGGCATCGTCGCCTGCACCATCGTGCCGCTGCGCTATTTCGGCGACGAGACGGGTGCCAGGATCCTGGCCGTGGCCGCCCTGCTGACCACGGTCGCGGCCGCCGGCCCGGTCGCCGCGGGCCTGATCGCCGACCGCACCGGCAGCTACGCCCCGATCTACAACATCTATGCCGGCCTGCTGCTGATGCTGGCGATCCCGGTCACGCTGATGCGTGCGCCACGCGCGTCGCTCGGCATGTCCACCGTCCCGGGATAGATCGTCCGATGGGCACGCCGCCGCGGCAGGTCGACCTGCTGATCACCGACACCATCCTCGTGACCATGGATGCCGGGCGCCGCATCATCGTCGACGGCACCATCGCGGTCACCGGCGACGTCATCACCGCCGTCGGCAAGTCGGCCGACATGGTGCGGGACTACCAGGCGCGCACCCGGATCGACGGCCGGCGCTTCGTCATCACGCCCGGCCTGGTCAACACCCACGTCCACGTCACCGGGGAGCCGCTGACCCGCGGCCTGGCACCGGACGACCTGTCGTGGGAGGAGATCGTGTTCCGGTGGCTGGTCCCCGCCCACATGGCGCACACGGAGGCGGACGAGCGCCTGTCGGCGCAGTGCGCGGCACTCGAGATGCTGCGCTCCGGGACCACCAGCTTCCTGGAGGCAGGCACCGTGCGCTTCCTCGACCCGGTGATGGATGGCCTTCGCGAGATCGGCATCCGCGCCCGCGTCGGCCAGTGGGCGTGGGACTTCGATCCGGAGCACCAGACCTATCCGCCGGCCGCGACCGACGCGGCGGTCGCGTTGCTGGAGAGCGAGCTCGCACGCTATCCCGCCGACGCGGGCCAGCGCGTCGCCGCCTGGCCGGTGATCGTGGGCCACATGACGTGCAGCGACACGCTCTGGCGCGCGGCCAAGTCGCTCGCCGACCGGCACGGGGTGGGCGTCGCCGCGCATATGAGCCCGGTCCGCAACGATCCCGACTGGTTCCTGGCCCGGCACGGACGCCGGCCCTTCGAGCATCTCGCCGAACTGGGCGTGCTCGGCCCCAACGTCATCCTGACCCATGCCGTGCATCTCAGCGACGCCGAGGTGCGACTGCTGGCCGAGGCGCGGGGCTGCGTCTCGCACTGCGTCACCACCGCGCTGAAGGGCGCCTACGGCGCGAGCGCGGTCGGGCGCTTCCCGGAGATGCAGGCGCAGGGCGTGACCGTCACCATCGGCACCGACGGCAACAACGACAGCAACTCGCACGACATGATGCGTGCGACCTGGCTGGTGGCGGCGCTTCACAAGGACGCCCGCCAGGATCCGACCCTGTTCCCCGCCGAGCAGGCCTACACCTGCGCCACCCTGAACGGCGCGCGGGCGCTGCAGCTGGAGCGCCAGATCGGATCGCTGGAGCCGGGCCGGAAGGCCGACCTGGTCGCCCACGACACCCACCGCCCAGAATGGCGTCCGTTGTTCAACGTGCTCAACCAGCTCGTCTGGTCGGCCGACGGCCGCGGCGTGCACAGCGTCTGGGTGGACGGCGTGCGCGTGGTCGACGACTACCGTTGCACCACCATCGACGAGGACCGGCTGCTGGCCGAGGCGCAGCTGGCCGGCGAGGCGATCGTCGCCCGCTCCGGCCTGCCGCGACGCAACCGCTGGCCGGTCGTGTGACCGGTCGTGTAACCCTGCACGCCCCTGCCGCCGACGCCGCCCTGGCGCGCATGCTCGCCGCCATGGGGCTGCTCTACCTGCTCATCATGGGGTCCACCTTCTCCTCGCTCGGCGTGGTGCTGCCGCACATGATCGTCGCCCTGCGCCTGGACTGGACGCAGGCGGGATCGGGCTTCACCCTGCTGGCGCTCGCGGCCGGGCTCTGCAGCATGCTGCCCGCCCCGCTGATCCGTCGCTGGGGCGGTCGCGCCACGGTCGGCGCCGGCATTGCCGCCCTAGTGCTCGCCGACGCGGTGCTGGCCCTGTGCGCCTCCGTCGTCGGCTACTTCGCCGGCGCCTTGCTGCTCGGCGTCGGCTTCGCCCTGGCCGGCGCGGTGCCGGCCCTGCACATCCTCGGCGGCCAGGCGGCGCGGCGGCGCGCGATGGTGTTCGGCGCCTACCTGGCCTGCGGCGGGCTCGGCGGCGCCACCTGGCCAAGCGTCGTGGAGGGTGCGATCCGGGCCTTCGGCGGCTGGCGCGGATACTGGTGGTTCATGGCCGTGCTGACGACCGCCGTCGGCGCGCTCGCGCTAAGCGTGATCCGCGAGCGGCCCGCCGACATCGGGGACGCGCCGGCCGCGACCGGCTGGACCCTGGCCGAGGCGCTGCGCACCCGGCAATTCTACATCGTCGGCTGCGGGATCGCCGCCACCTACCTGGTCTCGTCGACGCTGAACGCCTTCACCATGTCCTACCTGCGGCGGCACGGCGTCGAGACCGAGCACGCGAGCGCCAGCATGCCTGCCGCCTGGATCGCCAGG
>CAXUCM010000178.1:0-1678 GCA_964249315.1 uncultured Acetobacteraceae bacterium
CCCATCATCATCACCAGCCAATCCCTAGGTGATCATATGAACTTTGCGATCAGGACACTAGTGGCTGTCGTTCACCTCAAGTCCATCCGTTCAAATCGTTCGGACTGACCCATTTTCATGACGTGTCTGCCGCAAGCTTCTCGCGGCGGTCGGCTTCCGGCCCGAACGAGGCGAGCAGGCAGAAGGCAACGAGACCCAAGCCGACCGACACGCCGAGGGCCAGGCTGAGCCGATGGCCGAGAAAGAGTGCCAGCGTGGACTGCAGCGTTGTGTTGGCAGCCGTCAGCAGATTGCCGATCTGGTAGACAAAACCGGCAAACGTGCCGCGCAGGCCGGCCGGCGCCAGCTCGTTCAGGTAGGCCGGCAGCACACCGTACGTGCACTGGACCAGGAACTGCATCAGGAACGCGGTCAGCGCGGTGCCTTCGTAGCCGCGGACCAACATCCAGAACGGCAGCAGCACCAGGGCCGCCCCGGTCGCGATCACAATCTGGCGTCGCCGTCCGATGACCTGGCTCGACGCACCCCCGCACAGGCAGCCGATCACGGCGCCGATATTGTAGATCACGGCGATCGCCGCGACCGTGCCGAGCGACATGCCCCGCTCGATCCGCAGCATCGTCGGAAACAGGTCCTGCGTGCCATGACCGAACGTCGAGGCGGCGCTCATGAACAACACGGCGAAGATGAGCAGGCGCCAGTGGCCGCGCATGCCCGCACGCAGGCTCTGTGCCGCGACACGTTGCGTCCGGCTTGCCCAGACCGCGCTCTCCGGCATGAACGCGCGTGCGACCGCGACCGCAAGTGCCGGAACGACGCCGACCAGGAACATGCCGCGCCAGCCGAGCGCATCGAAGCCGGTTCCGTAGACAACCGCCGCGGCCAGGTAGCCGAGCGAATATCCCGATTGCAGCAGGCCGGATACGATGCCGCGCCAGGCAGGCAGAACGCTTTCCATCGCCAGGGTGGTCCCGACACCCCATTCGGCACCCATGACCAGGCCGAACAAGGCGCGCAACGTCAGGAAAACTGTCAGGGTCGGTGCGAAGCTGATCCCGATCTCGACGATCACGAACATCACCATGTTCGCCAGCAGCAACGGCTTGCGGCCGAACCGGTCCGCCAGCCGCCCCAGCGTCAGCGCACCGAGCACGCGCGTGGCGAGCGGCAGCGTGATCGCCCAGGTCACGGTGGTCAGGCCGACATGAAAGCTGGTGGCGATCGCATGCAGCGTGAACACGACGGTGAAGAAGTCGAACGCATCGATCGTCCAGCCTGCCGAACAGGCGGCGATGGTATGGATCATCTGTCCACGCGAGCGCATGCTGCCTCCGTTCCGTGACGACGCCCGCATCCGGCGTCAGCCGATTGCGCGCACCACGCCGCCCTCCGCCTGCAGGGCCGCGCCCGACGTCGCGGAGGCCTGGGCCGAGCACACATAGACGACCATGTTCGCAACCTCGTCCGGTGTCGCGAGACGCCCCAGCAGCGAGGTCGGACGTTTCTCCTTGATGAAGCGGCGCCCCGCCTCGTCCGGATCCTCGCCGCCGAGCCTGGTGACGACGCGCTCCGACGATGTCGGCCCCGGCAGCACCGCGTTGACCGTGACACCGGTGCCGGCGACCGACTCCGCAAGCCCGCGCGAGATCGCCAGCTGTGCCCTCTTGGTCATGCCGTA
>CAXUCM010000178.1:1778-7736 GCA_964249315.1 uncultured Acetobacteraceae bacterium
AGATGAACACGATGCGACCCCAGCCCGCCGCGACCATCGCCGGCAGGCAGGCCCTGGACATGCGTATGCCGCTCATCACGTTGGCATCGAAGAAGCGCTGCCAGTCGGCATCGTGATCTCGTTGAAGGGCTTGGATTCGACGATGCCCATGTTGTTGACCAGGATGTCCGGTGTCCCGATCCGCGACACCAGCAGGTCGTTGCCCTCCGCGGTGCTGAGGTCGGCGGCGATGCCGGTTACCTCTGCGCCCGGAACCCGCTCCTGCACGGCTGCGACCGCCGCACGCACGCGGTCCTCGCTGCGGCCGTTGACCGTCACCAAGGCGCCGCCGGCAGCCAGGCCTTGCGCGATCGCGAGCCCGATGCCCGCGGTCGAGCCGGTTATTACCGCCTCGCGGCCGGAAAGGTCGATGTTCATTGCAGGCTATCCCGTGCTGGACTGTTCAGGCGGACCTGCGACCGCGGCGCCAGCGCAGGGGCGTGCGGTCGGCATCGATGTCGATCACGATGTCGGCGGGTTCGTCGACGAGGATCCAGCGCGTCAGCCGTTCGTAGTGCGCGATGAAGCGGGCGATGTCGGCTTCCTGCATCGCCGGCCTCGATCGATCGGATCCGTCATAGAGCCCTGCCTCCTGCTCGCTGCGCCAGGCATGCACGCGCTCGAAGTCGGGTGCGCGGAGCAGCACGATCAGGTCGAGCCGCTCGAACAGGTCGCGATACGTGCCGCGCAGCAACGCGTTGACGTGCTTGCGCCAACGACCGTCATCGTCCTCGCGATGCTCGAGCGTGTTGATCGGATGGTCGAGCTCGTGCTCGGGCATGGGTCGCGCGCCGACGCACCAGCCTTCCAGGAGAACCACGTCGAGCGGCGCGGAATAGGACGGCCAGCCAGCCTGTGGCGCACGATCGTCGCTGAGCTTGTCGAACACCGGCGCGGCAATGGGGCCGCTACCGTGCAGCAGCGCATCGATCGTGCTGAAGGCCAGCGCCATGTCGTGCGTGCCAGGCACCCCGCGCGTCTCGAACAGGGGATGGATGTCGTGGCCTAGGGCGGTGCGCTCGGCGCGGGTCAGGTAGAAGTCATCGATCGAGAGGACGCAGACGGCGAGATCCTCCTGGCGCAGCCGCGCCGCCAGCCGCACGGCGGTGGTGGACTTGCCGCTTCCCTGCGCTCCGGACAGCCCGACCAGGATCGGGCGCCCAAATCGCCGGTGGTCAGCCGCCACGGTCGCCGCGATGCGCGCGTCGGCGTCGTCGAAGGCGCGCCCGCGGTCGCTGAAGCTCGATTGATCCAGGTTCGACATCTCGGCCACTCGGTTCTGTTGCGGCATCAGCAGGCGGAGATGCAGCGCTCGCGCACGGTGCGCAGTACGGTATCGGGATCCTCCCGCCACCAGCGACGCGACAGCAGCTCGCATTCCACCGCGCCGTCATATCCGGTGGCCTCCACCATGCCGCGTATGGCCGGGATGTCGATCACCCCGTCGCCCGGCATGCCGCGGTCGAACACCAGGTCGCGGGTTGGAACCAGCCAGTCGCAGACGTGGAAGGCGGCGATGCGGCTACCGGCGCGGGCAATCTGTCCGGCCAGCTGGGGGTCCCACCAGACATGATAGACGTCGAGCGCCACGCCCATCCCCGTGCCCAGCGCGTCGCACAGGTCGAGCGCCTGACCCAGGGTGGACAGCACGCTGCGGTCCGCGCACGTCATCGGGTGCAGCGGCTCCAGCGCCAGGGTGACGCCCGCGGCGCGCGCATGGTCGAGGATGGCGCCCAGACCGTCCGCCGCCATGGCGCGCCCCCCCGGCAGGTCGCGCGA
The DNA here is from genome assembly GCA_964249315.1 of uncultured Acetobacteraceae bacterium. Classification (GTDB taxonomy): domain Bacteria; phylum Pseudomonadota; class Alphaproteobacteria; order Acetobacterales; family Acetobacteraceae; genus Lichenicoccus. The sequence continues at coordinate 3,597 of CAXUCM010000178.1, forward strand.
GCCGGGCGGCAGGCCGCCGCACACCATCACCAGGCATGCGGCGCCGAGTGCCTGCGCCTCGTCGATGGCACGCCTGTTATCCTCGATCGCCGCCTGCCGCCCGGCCGCGTCCGCTGCCGTGAACATGCCGCCGCGGCACAGGCCGGACACCTGCAGCCCTGCATCGCGGATCGCCCGCGCCGCCCGTGCAACGCCCATCGCCTGCAGCACGTTCCGCCACGGCGAGATACCGGGTACGCCGTGCCGGGCGCAGCCCTCGATGCAGTGCGCGAGGTCCCATTGCTCGCGCACCGTCGCGGTGTTGAGCGAGAGCGGGCCCATCAGCAAACCCCGTGCGTTGCCAGCAGCGCCTGCATGCGTGCGACCGCCAGATCCGGATCGCGCAGCAGCCCGGCGCCGTCGGCGAGCCGGAACAGCTCGGAGAAGTGCTGGATCGAGCGCGCTGACTGCTGTCCGCCGATCATGACGAAGTGGTCCTGGTGCCCGTTCAACCAGGCCAAGAACACCACCCCGGTCTTGTAGAACTGGGTCGGCGACCGGAAGATCTGGCGCGACAGCGGCACGGTCGGTGCCAGGATGGCGTGGAAGCTGTCCAGGTTGCCATGCGACAGCGCCTCCAGGGCCCCGCCGACCGCGGGCGCGATCGGATCAAAGATCCCGAGCAGGGCATCGGAATGCCCGTGCGCGTCGCCAGCGATCATCGCGGCGTAGTTGAAGTCGTCCCCGGTATACATCCGCACGCCGCGTGGCAGGCGGCGACGCATCTCGACCTCCTTTTCGGCGTCGAGCAGGGAGATCTTGATGCCGTCGACCTTGTCCGGGTTCGCGCGGATCACGTCGAGCGCCACGTGCATCGCTTCGCGGTGATCGTGGTGGCCCCAGTAGCCGCGCAGGGCCGGGTCGAACATCTCGCCGAGCCAGTGGATCACCAGCGGCTGCCGCACCTGCGACAGGATGCGGCCATAGACGCGCTCGTAGTCCGCCGGGCCGCGCGCGGCAAAAGCAAGCGCGCGGGACGCCATCAGGACGATGCGGCCGCCCATCGCCTCGATGGCCTCGCACTGCTCCTCATAGGCGCGGATGACGTCGTCGACCGTCACCTCCGGGCCAGGCTGCAGCTGGTCGGTGCCCGCCCCGCTGGCCATAATCGCGCCGGGCACGTTCCGCATGGCTGCGATGCTGTGCCCGATCAGCGCGCGCGCCGACGGCCAGTCCAGGCCCATGCTGCGCTGCGCCGTGTCCATCGCCTCGGCCACGCCCAGTCCCAGCGACCAGAGGTGGCGCCGGAAGGCGATCGTGCGCTCCCAGTCGATCACCGGGGCGACCCAGGGGTCCTGCTCGGCCAGCGGGTCGACGACGACGTGCGCCGCCGCATAGACGATGCGGGAGAAGGGCTCCGTCGCACGGGCGTAGTCGCGCGCCGGAGTGGTGCGGAACGGCTCGATCGTATGTCCGCTCGGCAGGTTGATGGTTGGCATTGCGGCCTCCGTCAGGCGCTGAGTTCGGGCAGGTCGATCCAGCGGCGCTCGGCCCAGGATTGCAGCCCGGCCCGCGCAAGCTGCACGCCTTTGGCACCGGCGAGCAGGTCGAAGCTGTAGTCGGGGTTGTCGCCGGCGACATGCCGCAGGAACTGCTCCCACTGCAGGCGGAAGCCGTTCGGGTAGGTCTGGGTGTCCGGCACCTTCTGCCAGCCCTCGTGGAAGTCGATCGACTGTGGGGTGTCCGGGCTCCACACCGCCCTGGGCGTGTTGACCCGGCTCTGCGTCCAGCAATCCGTCAGCCCGGCCACCGCGCTGCCGTGCGTGCCGTCCACGTGGAACGTCACCAGGTCGTCGCGGCGCACCCGGGTGGCCCAGGAGCAGTTCATGTGTGCGATCACCCCGCCCGCGAGCTGGAAGGTGGCGTAGGCGGCGTCGTCCGCATCGGCCTTGTAGCGGCGGCCAGCCTCGTCGCTGCGCTCGGGGATGTGGGTGGCGCCGAGGCAGGAGACGCTGCGCACCTCGCCGAACAGGTTGTCCAGCACGTAGCGCCAGTGGCACAGCATGTCGACGATCATGCCGCCGCCCTCTGCCGCGCGGTAGTTCCAGCTCGGCCGCTGCGCCGGTTGCAGGTCGCCCTCGAACACCCAGTAGCCGAACTCGCCGGTGACCGCGAGCAGGCTGCCGAGGGCGCCGCTGTCGAGGACCATCTTGAGCTTGCGCAGCCCGGGCAGGAACAGCTTGTCGTGCACGACGCCGCTCTTGATGCCGCGCTGCTTGGCCAGCTGCGCGATCTCCAGCGCATCCTCCAGGGTCTCGCCGGTCGGCTTCTCCGTATAGATCGCCTTGCCGGCGGCGATCGCGCGGCGGATCAGGCCGGCGCGCGACTGCGTCATCGCGGCATCGAAGAAGATCTCGTCGCGTGGGTCGGCAATGGCGGCGTCGATGTCGGTGCTGATGCGCTCGATGCCGTGCGCCCGGCCGAGGGCCTGCAGCTTCTCGCGGTCGCGGCCGACCAGGACCGGATCAGGCATCAGCCGGTCGCCGTCGGCGAGCCGCACGCCGCCGTCGGCACGGATCGCGACGATCGAACGGATCAGGTGCTGGTTCATGCCCATCCTGCCGGTAACCCCGTTCATCGTGACGCCAATACGCCGTTCCGCCATGATCGTCTTCCTTCTTGTAACTAACCGGATAGTTACTTTGTGCGCCGGGAGGCGTCTGTCAAGCACGGAGGTAGCCGAGCACGACCTCGATGCAGTGCGCCTCGCGCGCCTGGAGCGCCGCCGGCGACATCAGACCGGAGCCGAGGATGACGGAGAGCGTGGCGTGGTTGGCGACGTAGAAATGCCCGATGCCGACGATGGTGACGTAGAGCTGGGCCGGATCGACACCCGTGCGGAACACGCCCTCGGCGCAGCCGCGCTCCAGCACGCGGCCCAGCAAATCCAGCAGCGGGGTATAGAGGGTCCGCGCGATCTCGCTGCGCGCCAGGTGGACGCCCTGGTGAAGGTTCTCCTGATTCAGCAGCAGCACGAACTCGGGATGGGCGCTGGTATAGCGCAGGTTGAACGAGACCAGCCGGGCCATCGCCTCGCGCGCCGGCAGCTGTTCGACTTGGAGTGCGCTCTCCTCGGCACGCTTGGCGGCGTAGGCCCGTTCCAGCACCTTGAGCCAAAGATCCTCCTTGTTCTCGAAGTGCAGGTAGATCATCCGCTTGTTCACCCCGCTGCGCGCGGCGATGTCGTCCACGCGGCCGCCGGCCAGGCCCTTCTCCGAGAACTCGGCCAGCGCCGCGTCCAGGATGCGCTGCCGGGTGGCGAGGGCACGCGGACTGAGGTCACGGACTACCGGGGACGACATGGACGGGATGCTCCTGGCGGCTAGGGCGGCCCTCCCGATCGGTGGGACGCCGATCCCATCGTAGCTCAGACGCTAACCAACCAGTTACTCTCTACGCTGTCTGCCAGAGCAGTAAATGCCGTTGCAGGTGGTTCGGGACGGATCGATCCGACCGTGGTCTACGTCGTCTGCGGGACGAGTGCCGCGTGGATCAGGGCAAGGTGGCTCAGTCCCTGCGGCATGTTGCCCAGCAGATCTACCGTGCTCACGTCGACCATTCACTCAAGCCCATGAAGACGCAAATCTAAATGTCAAGCAATCGAATAATTGTAATACGTCGTGTTTCTTTTATGTTGCTTGGCGCAACCTCAATAGTTGTGTTTGTAATAGTCAACATGCGTCAGCCGCATCCCGTTCGAACAATCCCAGTTGAGGTTGTCTGCATCGTCGGTGGTCAAGTTTTCCTTCGGCTTTGTCTTCGCGATGTCTGCGCCGAGAGCGGTATGACATCAAGCTGACCTACATCCTGCGGCCTTGACGTAGTTGGCGCATTTGACGGGCGTGTAGGTTTCGAGCAACTCGGCGATGGCAGCGGAACACATACCGCGCCAACGGCCAGAACTCCGCCCATCGATCCGCTTCGCGGCTCGATCGCTCAAGGCTCAGCCTCGAGAATTCATTTATGAAGAGGTTTCCAAAGGCAAGCCTTTGGCGGGGCTTGGGGCGGAGCCCCAACCTTAACCGCGCTAGCTACCGATTTCCCTGATGTCGTGAAACGTCAGCTCCGGGTTCTGCTCCGTCGTGCGACGCAGCATGAAGG
>CAXUCM010000179.1:0-4904 GCA_964249315.1 uncultured Acetobacteraceae bacterium
AACAGCGTGGTGGCGGCGCCGCCGAAGCCGGCCCAGCCCTCGTCATGGTCGAGATGGATCCACCGATGGGCGATGTAGGCGAGGTCGTCGGCGGAGAAGTCGAACTGCGACGAGATGATGTCCCTGCCGATCGCGCGCGACCACGAGAGGTTGCCGTAGAGCGATAGCGGGCCATGATCGTAGGTCACGTTGAGCTCGTAGCCGTGCACCTCGCCGAGCGCGTAGTTGAACGCCGACAGGATGATCGGCGCGCCGAACTGGCCTTCGTCGATCAGGTTGCGGGCCTGCTTGTCATAGGCATCGAAGCCGGCCTGCAGTCCTGGCAGCAGCCGTTGGGTGATGCCGGCGTCGTAGTCATGATCCCGCTCGGCCTTGACCGTGCTGTCCCGCGTCACCTCGGCGGCGGCGGAGGTGTCGTTGAACCTCGCCACGGTGTTGCCGCCGACGAGCTCGAACGGCGGCGGGATGAAGTAGCGCGAGTAGCCGGCATGCAGCGTCGTGCTCGCAGCCGGCGTCCATACGACGTTGACGCGCGGGCTGACCTGGTTCTCGTGAGTATACTCGTCGACCACGTCGAAGCGGGCGCCGTAGTTCAGCGTCACCTGCGGCAGGACGCGCCATTCGTCCTGCAGATAGAGGCCGTATAGGCCGCCGACCTTGCCCTGGCCATCATGGATGTCGAAGGGAGTCGTCGAGGGGGCCTGCGCGCCGCCGTCGATCGCCGGCAGCACCAGGGAATTCGTGCTCGAGACGGTCCTCTCGCCGATGACCTGGAAGCCGGCGCGGATGGTGTGATGCTCGCCGATCCGCAAGCTCGCGTCGCTCCGCGCACCGCTCGAGAGCACCGAGCGCGCGGCGGTCTGCGCGACGCCGTTGAACAGCAGGTCGCCGAGCGGGTCGGGCGTGTAGGTGAGGCTGCTGGTGCGGGTGAACGCGGAGCTCTGCACGTCGAACGCACCGATCTCCTTCTGCAACGAGAGCATCGCGAAATCGGTGATCTCGCGCTGATGTTCGTCGAGATCGGTGCTGTCATAGTCGGCGACGCCGCCCGCCGAGAGCCCCAGGGCGGGAGTTTGGTCCGGATTGTTCGGGATCTGGAAGAACTCGTTGGAGATGCCGGCCAGCGCGCTGATCCGGGTATCGGCATCGACGACCCAGGACAGATGCGCGAGCCCGTGCGTCTGGTTGCTCAGGTCGTGGACGGCGTTGAACGCGCCGACGGGCTTCTTGATGCCGACGCGATCATGCAGGAAGTCGCCGGTCACGAAATAGCCCACCGCGGCGACATGGCCGCCGTACGAGAACGAAGGCTGGAAGTAGTCGGACGCGTCAAGGCCAGGGCTCTGCCCTGGACCCGCTCAAGGCGAAGCCTTGAGGAATCCATCGGGACTGCCGTCGTGCCTCGGTGGCGAAGGCACGCTCGCGTTGCCGTTCCACGTAGGCACGCATGAAGTCGCGCAGCACCTGCGCGGCCGGCCGATCCTCCGCCTCCGTAGCGGTCTGGAACTCGGCCTTGAGCTTGGGGTCGATACGGAAGTTGAAGCTTTCGTCCTTGGGATTCTGGCTCTGGCGAGGCATCGGCGTTCCCCCCATCGATCCGCTTCGCGGCTCGATGGGGGCGGAGCCCCAACCTTCCTTGCCCTATCGCCCGGCCTCGGCATGCTCCGGAAGCCAGCCCGGCCTGCCGGCGCGCCAGAACACGAAGCTGTACATGTCGGCATACAGCTCGTCGTTCTGCGTCTTGGTCGAGCCGATGCCGTGTCCGGCCTTGGCGTCGATGCGCAGCAGCACCGGATCCGGCGTGCCGCTCGCCTGCAGCGCCGCCGCCAGCTTGGCCGGCTCCCAGGGCGAGACGCGCGGGTCGTTTAGCCCGGTCGTGATCATCACCGCCGGATAGCGCACGCCGTGGCGGACATGCTGGATGCTGTCATCCATCAGCAGGTTGGCGAAGCCGTCCCGGGTGGTGACGGTGCCGAACTCGGGGATGTTGTTCGGCCCGTTCGGCGAGAACTCCGCCCGCAGCGTGTTGGCCGCCGGCACCGCGTCGATCACGCCGGCGAACAGGTCGGGCCGCTCGGTCATCGCACGGCCCATGGTGATGCCGCCGGCGGAGCCGCCGAAGATGAACAGCTGCGCCTTCGTGGTGATCCCGCGCGCGATCAGGTCCTGTCCGCAGGCGATCAGGTCGCGCCAGGTATGGGGCTTGTTCGCGTCCTTGCCGGCGATGCGCCAGGCATCGCCGAGCTCGCCGCCGCCGCGCACGTGGCACGAGGCGTAGCTGCCGCCCTCGGCGAGGAAGCTCACGGCGCGCGGACTGAAATCGGCGAGCTGCGAAATGCCGTAGGAGCCGTAGGCCTGGATCAGCACGGTCTGCGGTCCGTGCACGCCCTTCGGCTGCACCAGGCTGAGCGGCACCATCACGCCGTCACGCGCGCGCGCCTGCAGGTCGCGCACGGTGAACCTGGCAGCATCGATCGGCGGCTCGGTGCCGAGCTTGAGGTCGGTGAAGCGCCGGCTGGCCGGGTCGTAGGAGAACTCGGTCGGCGGCACGACCCAGCTGTTCAGCGCGATCGCGATGCCGGGCAGGCGGGGATCGCTGAAGGCGCTGTCGAGATGGCCCTTGAACGGCAGCGCGATCGGCTCCGCGGTCGTCTTGCCGTACGGCACGCGCAGGAGCTGCGAGTAGGCGCCCTGCCGCGCCAGCACGTAGAGGCCGTCGGCGGCGGCGTGAATCGAGTCGATGACGCGATCCGGCTGCGCCTGCACCAGCACGCGCGCCGAGGCCAGGCTCTGCCCGGCGTGGACGCCGAGCACCTGGAAGGTCGGCGCGTTCTTGTGCGACAGCAGGAACAGCTCGTCGCCGTGCGCATCGAAGCTGTTGATGTCGTCGGCACGGGTGGCGAACGGCGTCCAGCTCAGCTTCGGATCGCCGAGCCGCGCCTCCGGCGCCAGCCACAGCGCCAGCTCGTTCTGCACGCCGTTGATGTTCTGCGCGACCGCCAGCGGCGAGGTCGGGGTCAGCGACAGCGCGGGGCTCTCGACCTTGGTGAAATGCGGACCGTGGCCGACGGTCGAACCAAGGATCGGCACCGGCTCGCCGTGCAGGTCCCAGCTGACCAGGGTCGCATCGAAATACTTGTCGATCGGCGACTCGCCCGGTGCGAGCTGCTTCAACCGCACAAAATAGACGCGGCGCGCGTCGTTGCTCCAGGCGGTGGCGCCGAACTGCGCGCGATCCAGCGGTCCGGCGACGGTCGCGCCGGTCGCGGCGTCGTAGACCGAGATCGAGGCGTCTTCCGAACCGCCTTCGGAGATGCCGACGGCGACCTTGGTGCCGTCCGGCGCGGGCAGGAAGAAGTTGATCGCGAACGGGCTGCCGGCGTGGGCGGCGCGCAACGCGGCGACGTCGACGATCTTACGGGTGCCGCGTGCGTCCTTGACGATCAGGTCGAAATTGTCCGAGCCGGGTGCGCGCTCCTCGTAGAAGGCGCGGCCGCCGTAGGTGGCGTAATCCTCGATGAAGCCGAAGCTCGCGGTGAAGGCGGCGATCCGCTGCTCCAGCGCGGCCCTCGGCTTGATGGCGTCGAGGATCGACCGCGTGTACTCGCCCTGCGCCTTCATCCAGGTGATCGTGTCGGGCGACAGCGCTTCCATGAAGCGGTACGGGTCGGTCACCGACTTTCCCCAGAGCGTCTCGGTGACCGGCTTGGCCGCGATCGCCGGCGGCTCGCCGAAGCCGCGCGGCGCCAGCCGGTCGGGCGCGGTCGCCGCCATCGCGGTCGTCGTGACGCCGAGGGCGCCGAGCAGGATGGTCCAGAAGCCGGGTCGATGCATGCGTTTAGCCGCCATGGTTGGTGTCGGACAGGTCAAGACCGTATCGGTCCAGACCAGAGTGCGGGCCTGTCGTAGGCGATCGGCCCGCTTTCGTCTCCATGTCAAGCAAGCCTCGCGCCGTGCTGCCGCGGCAGGAGCGCCGGCGGCGACATCGAGCCGACGCGCAGGGATGCATCCGGCGCGAGGTTTGCTATGCAGGCCTGCACGCCAGTGTCGGCGTGGCAGGCAGACCATGCAAGGCGGGGCGCGTGTCCGGGTTCGATCTGATGGCGCGGCTCGCCGAGCTTGCCGAATGCAGCGATGGCGGCGAGGGGGTGCTGACCCGGTTCTACCTGTCGCCGGCGCATGCGCGCGCGGTGGCGCTGCTGCGCGGCTGGATGGAGGCGGCCGGGCTGCGCACCCGCCTGGATGCGGCGGCGACCCTGATCGGCCGGCTCGACGGTCCGCCGGGCGCGCCGACGCTGCTGATCGGATCGCACGTCGATACGGTACGTGATTCCGGCCGCTACGACGGCACGCTGGGCGTGGTCACCGGGCTGGCGGCGCTGCACCGCCTGCGACGGGACGGCGTGCGGCTGCCGTTCGCGGTCGAGCTGCTGGCCTTCGGCGACGAGGAAGGCGTGCGCTTCCCCCTGACCATGACCGGCTCGCGCGCCTGCGCCGGCACGCTGGACGCAGCCGCCCATCTCGCCGCCCTGGACGCCGACGGCATCTCGATGCGCACGGCGCTGGCGGCGTTCGGCTGCGATCCGGACCGGCTGGGCCGCGAGGCCTACCGGGCCGCGGAGCTGCTCTTCTACCTCGAGCCGCATATCGAGCAGGGACCGGTGCTCGATCGGGCCGGCCTCGCCCTCGGCGTGGTCACCGCGATCAACGGCACGCGCCGCTTCGTCGTCACCGTGACCGGACGTGCCGGCCATGCCGGTACCGTGCCGATGACCGACCGTCGCGACGCGCTGGCCGCAGCCGCATCGATGATCGTGGCGGTGCGACAGGTGGCACTCGACCGGCCCGGCGTCACCGCCACGGTCGGGCAGATCGCGGCGCGCCCGGGCATGATCAACGTCATT
>CAXUCM010000179.1:4914-7730 GCA_964249315.1 uncultured Acetobacteraceae bacterium
GTCATTGCCGGCAGCGCCGAGTTCACCCTGGACGTGCGCGCGCCGCAGGACGCGCTGCGCGACGAGGCGGTCCAGGCGATCCTGGCCGCCTTCGAGTCCCTGGCGCGATCGCACACGGTCGAGCATGCCGTCGCCGCCGGCTTCGCCGCACCGGCGACGCCGTGCACGCCGTCGCTGCAGGTGCGGCTGGAGCAGGCCGCCGCCTCCCTCGGGCTTGCGACCATGCGGCTGCCGAGCGGCGCCGGGCACGACGCGATGATGATGGCCGCGATCTGCCCGGTCGGCATGCTGTTCGTGCGCTGCGCCGGCGGCATCAGCCATAATCCGGCCGAATCGATCACCGCGTCGGACGGCGAGCAGGCCGTCGACGTGCTGGTGCAGACGCTGCGCGCGATCACGGTTTAGCCGTCCCCCCTGGCAACGGCGATGCGGCGCGCCAGATGGCAAGCTGAATCGGTGGAGTTCTCAGGATGGCGGAAATCGTGGTGATCACGGGCGGCAGCGCCGGGATCGGGCGCGCGACGGCGCGTGCATTCGCGGCACGCGGCGATGCGGTCGGGCTGATTGCCCGCGGCACCGAGCGGCTCGAGCAGGCGAAAGCCGAGCTGGAAGCGCTGGGCGCACGCGTGCACACGGTCTCCGCCGACGTGGCCGATGCCGACGCGGTCGACCGGGCGGCCTCGGAGATCGAGGCGGCACTCGGACCGATCACGATCTGGGTCAACAACGCGATGGCCACGGTCTACAGCCCGCTCCAGGGCATGGAGCCAGCCGAGATCCGGCGGGTCACCGAGGTGACCTATCTCGGCGCCGTCAACGGCACGCTGTCGGCGCTGAAGCGGATGCGCGGCGGCACCATCGTCCAGGTCAGCTCCGTGCTCGCCTGGCGGGCGATCCCGGTGCAGGGTGCCTATTGCGGCGCCAAGTTCGCCCTGCGCGGCTTCACCGAGGCACTGCGCTCCGAACTGCTGCATGACGGCAGCCCGGTGCACCTGACCATGGTGCATCTGCCGGCGATCAACACGCCGCAGTTCGACTGGGCGCGCAACAAGACCGGCGTCAAGGCCAAGGCACCGGGACCGTACCAGCCGGAAGTGGCGGCCGACGCGATTGTGTTCGCGGCGACGCACAAGCGCCGCGAGATGTTCGTCGGTCGCACCACGCCGCCGACGATCCTGGCGGCCAGGCTGGCGCCGGGCGTGCTCGACCGGGTGCTTTCACGCAAGGGCTACTCCCATCAGCTCATTAACACGCCGCTGGAAAAGGCGGACGGCAACCTGTTCGATCCGGCACCCGGCGGCGAACAAGGATCGCACGGGCGCTTCGACGCCGAGGCGAACAGCCGTCGCGACATCTACAGCAGCCGCCAGGCGGATGGCGTTGCCGCCGGGGTGCTGGCGTTCGGCGCCGCCGGGCTGCTGGCACTGGCAACCTCGCCGCTGCTCGCACCGGCGCTGCTCGCCAGCGCCATGGCCGGTCGTCGCACGGTGCGGCGACGGGGGTAGGGCCAGGGCTCCGCCCTGGACCCGCCAAAGGCTTGCCTTTGGAAACCTCTTGAGCGTTTCTCGGGGATCGTGATGCGGCGCTGGGTCGCGGTGTCCGGTTTGTCCGTTCTCGTCTTGCTGGCGGCGGCGCTCTATACGCCTGATCGGCCGCGTGCGGCGCTGGAGGCGGAATATGCGGGGCCGCCTTCGGTCTTCGTCGAGATCAAGGGCGTCCGCCTGCATGTTCGCGACACCGGGCCTCGGCGGGCGCCGGCGCTGATCCTGCTGCATGGTTTCGGCGCCAGCCTGCACACCTGGGACGCCTGGTCGCGCGACCTCGAGGCCGACTACCGGGTGATCCGGTTCGATCTGCCCGGCTTCGCGCTGACCGGACCCGATCCGAGCGGCGACTATTCCGACGAACGGATGATCGCGATCCTGCTGGCGCTGATGGACCGGATCGGCGTCGCCAAGGCCAGCTTCGTCGGCAACTCGATGGGCGGCCGGATCGCCTGGCGGTTCGCCGCTGCCCATCCGGAGCGGGTGGACCGGCTGGTGCTGGTGGCGCCGGACGGGTTCGCCAGTCCCGGCATGTCCTACGGCGTGGCCCCCAGGGTGCCGTTGATGCTGCGGGCGTTGCCCTACGTGCTGCCGAGATCCCTGCTGCGCTCGACGCTGGCACCGGCCTATGCCGACCGCTCGGTGATGACCGAGGCCCTGGTCACCTGCTATCGCGACATGATGCTGGCGCCCGGCGTGCGCGCCGCGATCGTGGCGCGGCTGCCGCAGACCGTGCTGGTCGACCCGGAGCCGCTGCTGCGTCGGATCACCGCACCGACCCTGCTGCTCTGGGGCGAGCAGGACGCGATGATCCCGATACGCAATGCAACCGACTACCTGCGCAACATTCGCGGCGCTCGCCTGGTGACGTTCGCCGATGTCGGTCACCTGCCGCAGGAGGAAGCGCCAGCCCGCAGCGCACAGGCACTGCGAACGTTCCTAGACCCTTAGTCTAGGAAGGCTCCTGATGGAGGGCATGCGAGGGGCGCCGGCCGCACCGCCGGAGGGTGCGGTCGACCGGGGCGACCCGCCGGTGCGTGCTCGGGTGGGTAGTGCGCCGGTGTCCTCGGTCGAGGGCTTCGAGGGACCGCTGGACTGGCTGCCGGAGATGGCGCGCGCCGGGACGATCGAGCTGGCACCGCTGTCGATCGTGGCGCTAATCGAGGCGTTCCGGCGGCCCTCGAACGGGCGTTGGCGGCGAGGATGGTCCGGCGCCGCTGCTGTCGCGCTGGGGTGATCGGCCGGTGATGGCCAGCAGCCCAGCCGGCTCGA
>CAXUCM010000180.1:0-7564 GCA_964249315.1 uncultured Acetobacteraceae bacterium
GAAATACGCCGCCTACGTCGTCACCGGCAGCGTGGCGCTGTACTCGGACGCGATCGAATGCATCATCAACGTGGTCGCGGCCGGCACCGGCCTGCTCGCCCTGTCGGTGAGCGCGCGCCCGGCGGACGCCAACCATCCCTACGGTCACGACAAGGCGGAGTACCTCTCCGCCGTCGTCGAAGGCACGCTGGTGCTGCTGACCGCGTTCGCGATCGCGCAGCAGGCCTGGTTCGGCTGGCACCATCCGCATCGGCCGACCACCCCGCTCGAGGGCGTGGCGCTGAACGCCGGCGCCGGCGTGCTGAACTGCGTCTGGGCGCTGGTGCTGATCCGCGTCGGCCGCAGCCGGCGCTCGCCGGCGCTGGCGGCGGGCGGACGGCACGTGATGTCCGACGTCTGGACCTCGGCCGGCCTGCTCGGCGGCTTCGCCCTGGTGCCGCTGACCGGCTGGCTGCGGCTCGACGCCGTGCTGGCCGCCCTGGTCGCGGCCAACATCCTGCGGGTCGGCTACGACCTGGTGCGCAGCTCGATCGGCGGCCTGATGGACGAGGTCACCGACCCGCAGGCGGTGGCCGAGATCCGCCAGGTCATCGCCGAGAACGCCGCCGGCGCGATCGAGGCGCACGACGTGCGCACGCGCTGCGTCGGCCGCGTGACCTTCATCGAGTTCCACCTGGTGGTGCCGTCGCTGATGGCGGTGCAGGCCGCCCACGAGATCTGCGACCGCATCGAGACGGCCCTGCGCCGGCATATCGGTGAAGCCCTGATCAACATCCACGTCGAGCCGGAGCAGAAGGCCAAGCACAAGGGCGTGGTGGTGCTGCCTTAGCTCAAGGCCAGGGCTCTGCCCTGGACCCGCTCAAGGCAAAGCCTTGAGAATCCATTTGGTTTCACACGCGTCGTATCCGGCCATGACCCTAGGCACAAGGGCGTGGTGATGTTGCTGTTCCCGGCCTTAGACCGTCTGCAGGCGCCACTCGCAGCACACGCGATTGCGGCAAGCTCTCCGTCGAAGAAAATACTGGCATAAATGGTCGTGAGGTCATCGAGAATTTAGCCTGCACGATGCCGCACGTGGCATCGCTGGCCGGATGTTCAGGTAGGAAGATGATCTGGCTGCTGGTATTAAGTATTGAGACAGCCTGTTTCCTCCTGAGGAACCGCGCCTAGCCTCGCTGCCGGCGGCGGTGCCAGACAGATGGTCATTGGTATACCGCCACCGGCACCGAGTGTCCGCAACGTCCAACCGCCGACACTGGATGGACCACAAAGCCACAAGAATCGGAATGCAAGTCGCTAGAAGTATTTTACCACCTGTTTTTGGCGGCAGGTTAGAAAGAATTAAATATCCGAAGCCAATAAAAAGAAAACACAAGATCGAGAATGCAGTGGCATCTGAGCCGCTGCGAATGAAAAGCCAGCCTGATGTCATACGATAAAGAAAAAGCAGGATCGCGACGGACCAAGCAGTACCTATGATCGCGTTGAACATGGAGTATCCGAAGATCATTGCGACCCTCTAGCCTTTCCTCGGCCGCACCGTCACAAGGGTTGTCTAAACCATCAACTTTTCTGGCAAGCCAACAGCTCAGACTTCCTCCGACCGAGGCCGAAACAGAAGACGATACCAGAAGCGACGTGAGTACGTGCCTGGAGACGTAGAAATTTACCGCGGCCGCAAAAAGGGCTGTATAGATCCCGGCCATTCCGCCCAGGAACGCCAAGTACGCAAGGGTCGTCTTAGACAGCAAGCGACGAAGATCGGAGTCACCTCCTCCAAGGCTCTCGAGTTTTCGGCGCAGATCTTCAAAAGGTAAACAAGCAATTGATGGCACGAGGATAAACAGGCTTGCTAAGCCAGCAACAACACTGAAGAATAGAGACACGGATAGAAATAAGGAAGTCATCGCGGGCAGGTCCGCTACGCCGAAAGGCGATCCGACGGAATGAAGATAAAAGAAGACAAAACCTGCGCCCGATATTGTGAAAAATACCCCGACCAGCTTGCTCAGATCGAGCTGCCATTCCATCCAGCTCTTGCTTTCTGCTTGCAGCTGTTGTCGCCATCGGCGTAGCCTGAGCTGGCCTAGCACCTTGCTTTCTTTTGACAAGACGTTTCGTTCCCATTCTAACTTGGCTGAACATGATCTACCAAGACCAGGGCTCTGCTTGGTCTTGTGTAAGGAGCCTTGATAATAAGAGGTTTCCAAAGGCAAGCCTTTGGCGGGGTTTGGGGCGGAGCCCCAATCTTAGATCTCGCAGCCCATCAGTCTGAACGCGGTGGTCTTAAAACAGCGCCAGCTGCGCATCCGCCGGCGCGGGCGGTGCGAAGTGCATCGTCGTCAGCGGCGTGTGTTCCGACAGGCCGAGGCGGCGTGCGGCTCGACCGAACCGTTGCGACAGCAGGTCGGCGTATACCCCCTGGCCGCGGAAGCGCTGCCCAAACCGGCTGTCGTTCAGTGCGCCCGCGCGGGTCTCGCGGATCAGGTTGAGCACGTGCCGGGCGCGCTGCGGATAATGCTGGTGCAGCCAGGTCTCGAACATCTGCCGCAGCTCGAGCGGCAGGCGCAGCAGCACGTAGCTGGCGTCGCGCGCACCCGCCGCGTGCGCCGCCTCCAGGATGCGCTCGAGTTCGCTGTCGTTGAGGCCGGGCAGCATCGCCGCTGCCAGCACGCCGGGCGGCACGCCGGCTGCCGCCAGCGCCGAGATCGCGGCGAGCCGGCGCGGCGGGGCGGCGGCGCGCGGCTCCATCCGCCGGGCCAGCTCGGCATCCAGCGTGGTCACCGAGAGCCAGACCCGCACCAGTCCGCGGCCCGACATCCGTGCCAGGATGTCGGCGTCGCGCAGCACGCCGGCCGACTTGGTGACGATGCTGAGCGGATGGCCGAAACGTTCCAGCACCAGCAGCACCGAGCGGGTCAGCGACAGCGTGCGTTCGACCGGCTGGTAGGGATCGGTGTTGGAGCCGAGCGCGATCGGGCGCGGCACGTAGCCGGGCTTGCGCAGCTCGCGTTCGAGCAGCGTCGCGATCTCCGGCTTGTAGGTCAGCCTGGTTTCGAAATCGAGGCCGGGCGAGTAGCCGAGGAAGGCGTGACTCGGACGCGCGTAGCAATAGACGCAGCCATGCTCGCAGCCGCGATAGGGATTGACCGCGCGGTCGAAACCCAGGTCGGGCGAGTCGTTCCAGGCGATCGCGCTGCGGCTGGCGTCGCGCGTCAGGCTGGTGGCGAGCGGCGGCGGCGCCAGGCTCTCGGCCGCGATGCTGTCCCAGCCATCGTCGAACGGGGATGCGTCCAGGCGATCGAAGCGGTTGCCGCAGTTCGCGGAGACGCCGCGGCCCTTGCGGATCGCCGGGGCGGGGATCGTGGTGGACTGCATCGTCTGGCACTCCCGGCCGTATCCGTGCTGGTACGGGATGCTGGCGCGAGTTTGGCTCGCCGTCAAGAACGTATCATGAACGCGATGCGAGCCGGAGCGGCCGAACGGGGGCATGACCGCAACCGCGACGATCGTGCGATGTCGGTCTGCCTCGCATCCGAGCTCCTTCAATGCTACACGTTGATTTGATTGTCGAAGCGGATCGGAGACGCGCTTGCGTGCCGGGCGGAGGTCGCATGGATGAGAGGTACACGGCTGCAGCCGGCACGGCCTCGAACGCCGCGACGCTGATCGCCATCCTCGACGACCGCGCCAGCAACCGGAACATCTATGCCCGCCTGGCGGCGACCATCAACGACCGCGTCGCCGCGCACGCCTTTTCCACGCCGACGGCGGCGTTGGAATGGGCCGAGGAGACCGCGCCGGACCTGGTGATCACCGACTACAAGATGCCGACGCTGGACGGGGCGCAATTCACCCGCCGCTTCCGCACGATCGCCGGCTGCGCGGACGTGCCGGTGCTGGTGATCACCGCCTACGACGACCGTGCCTTCCGGCTGGCCGCCCTGGATGCCGGCGCCACCGACTTCCTGCGCAGCCCGGTCGATCATGCCGAGTTCGTCACCCGCTCGCGCAACATGCTGCGCATGCATCACCAGCACCGCATGCTGCAGGACCGCGCCGAGCAGCTGGAGATCGACCTGCGGCAGAGCGAGCGCTCGCGCGAGAAGCTGCTGCGCGACAGTCGCGAGTCGCTGGTGCAGGTGATCGATACCGTGCCCGCCTTCATCAGCGCCACCGACCGGGCCGGACGCTACGTCTTCGTCAACGCCATGCATGCGCGACTGGCCGGCGACACGCCGACGGCGCTGGTCGGGCAGAGCATGGCGCAGGTGTTCGGCGCCGCCTACGAGAAGAGCAGCCACTCGCTCGACCAGATGGTGTTTCGCACCGGCCATGCCCTGTCCGGCTTCGAGGAGGAGGTGGTCGACCAGACCGGGGCGCGACGGACCCTGCTGACCACCAAGGCGCCGCTCAGCGGCACCGACGGGGTGCAGAGCGTGCTGACCACGTCGCTCGACATCACCGACCGCAAGCGCGCCGAGCAGCGCCTGCAGCACCTGGCCAACCACGATCCGCTGACCGACCTGCCGAACCGCGCGCTGCTGCGCGAGCGGCTCGAACGGCGGCTCACCGCCGCTCCGCGCGGCGAGGTCGCGCTGGCGCTGCACTTCGTCGATCTCGACCGCTTCAAGGAAGCCAACGACCGGCTCGGCCACGCGCGCGGCGACCTGGTGCTCAAGGAAGTCGGCCGACGGCTGATCCAGGCGGTGGGCCCGGACGACCTGGTCGCCCGCCTCGGCGGCGACGAATTCGCCGTGCTGCAGGACCTCGGCGGCGACGGCGATGCGCCGGAGGCGGTAGCTGCCCGCATCGTCGGCCGCATCGGCGAGCCGTTCCGCTTCGGCGACGAGGAGACGCGGATCAGCTGCAGCATCGGCATCGCGATGGCGCCGAGCGACGGCTCGGAAGTCGAGGAGCTGCTGCGCAGCGCGGATCTCGCGATGTATCAGGCCAAGGCGGAGGGGCGCTCCGGCTTCCGGCGCTTCGTGCCCGACCTCAACGAGCGGGTCGGCCGCCTGATCCGCATGAAGGCCGACCTGCGCGGCGCGCTCGCGCAGGACGAGTTCGTGCTGCACTACCAGCCGCAGGTGGCGCTGCAGTCCGGCCGGATCAGCGGGGTCGAGGCGCTGCTGCGCTGGAACCGGCCCGGCTACGGGCTGCTGATGCCCGGCGAGTTCCTGCCGGCCGCCAAGGAGAGCGGCCTGCTCGGCATGATCGACGACTGGGTGCTGCGTCGCGCCTGCGCCGAGGCCGCCGGCTGGCATGCCGGCGGACTGCCGCTTGTGCGGGTCGCGGTCAACCTGTCACCGACCGATCTCGCCAGTCGCAACGTCCTGGCCACGGTCACCGAGGTGCTGCGGCAGACCGGCCTGGACGCGCGGATGCTAGAGCTCGAGCTGACCGAGGGCGACCTGGTCGAGGATCTGGAGGTGGCGTCGGCGGTCCTGGACTCGCTGCGCGCACTCGGCGTGCGCATCTCCATCGACGATTTCGGCATGGGCTACTCGTCGCTGAACTACGTGAAGAACTTCCCGGTCGACCGGCTCAAGATCGACCAGTCCTTCGTCCGCGACCTCAGCACGGCGGCACAGGACGCCGCGATCGTGCGCGCGATCATCACGCTGGGACACAGCCTCGGCATGAGCGTGATGGCCGAGGGGGTCGAGACGGTGACCCAGCTCAGCACGCTGATGGGCGAGGGCTGCGACGAGATCCAGGGCTACTACTTCAGCCGGCCGGTGCCGGCGAGCGAGCTGCGCGAGATCCTGCTGCGCGAGAAGTCGCTGCTCGGCGCGCTCGACCCGGCGCCGTGAGCCGTCGCGACGCGCCGGCAGCGGCGCCGGCAGCCGATCGCGGGGGGCCCGCGCATGGTCGCGAGATGGCGCTGAACCGGCTGGTGTTCGGCTGCGCGATCGCGGTGTATTTCACCGTCTCGGGCACCAGCAAGGCGCTGGCGGTCACGCTGTCGTCGTACATGGCGTTCGCCTGCCTGCTGTTCGCGTGGCATTGCCTGCGCCCGGGCCGGGCAGCCAGGCTGACCCTGGTCTGCGCCCTCGTCGCCGATCTCGGCGTGATCTCGCTCGGCATGCACCTGGATGGCGCCGGCGACGCCGCGATGTTTCCGCTCTATCTCTGGGTGATCCAGGGCAACGGCTTCCGCTTCGGCCTCCGGCCGCTGCTGGCCGCGACCGCGTTGTCCTTCGCCGGCTTCGCCGCGGTCATCGTCACCACGCCGTACTGGCGCCAGCAGCCGGCCTTGTCCGCGGGCCTGCTCGCAGCCCTGGTGGTGCTGCCGATCTACAGCAGTGCGCTGATCCGCAGGCTGTCTCGCGCGCGGCTGCAGGCAGAGGCGGCCAGCCGCTCGAAGAGCATGTTCCTGGCGGCGATCAGTCACGAGCTGCGCACGCCGCTGAACGCGATCCTCGGTTCGGTCTCGCTGATCGAGGATACGCCGCTCGACGAGGAACAGCGCGACCTGTTCGCCTCCCTGCGCACCGGCGCGCAGGCACTGCTGTCGCTGATCGGCAGCGTCCTGGACTTCTCGCGCGTCGAGGCCGGCTCGATGCCGGTCGCCTGCGAGCCGGTCGATCTGGACGGCCTGCTGATCGAGGTCCGTGACCTGGTCGGCGTGCAGGCCCGCCTCAAGTCGCTGCGGCTTTCGGTGCATGTCGGAAGCGACGTGCCGTCGCACATCCTCGGCGATCGCGTCCACCTGCTCGAGGTGCTGCTCAACCTCGCCGCCAACGCGATCAAGTTCACCGAGAGCGGTGGCGTCGGCATCGCCGTCGAGACGATCCAGGCCGCAGCCGCAGCCGAGGGCGGCATCGTGTCGCCTCCGTTCCTGCGTTTCGAGGTGAGCGATACCGGCATCGGCATCGCCGAGGAGGCCCATGGCCTGATCTTCGACGTGTTCTCGCAGGCGGACACCAGCATCCTGGATCGGTTCGGCGGCACCGGGCTCGGGCTCGCGATCTCGCGCCAGCTGGTGACGCTGATGGGCGGCGGGATCGGGGTCGCGAGCCGGCTGGGCAGCGGCAGCACCTTCTGGTTCACCGTGCCGCTGGCGCCGGCCGCGCTGCCGGCGCCCGCTGAGACGGCCTGCGGGCGGGCGGCGCTGCTGTGCGACGATGACGGCGTGGCACTGCAGGTGCAGGCGGCGCTGCAGGCCCGCGGCGTCGCGGTGCGCCGTGTCGCCAGCCTGCAGGGGGTGGCGGGCCTGCCCACGCGGTCGCACCAGGAGGCGCTGTTCCTTTACAGACGCGACCCGGCCGGCGAACTGGCCGGCGACTGCGCCCTGCTCGGCAGGCTGGATCCGCGCGGGACGGTGCCGCGGATCCTGCTCTGTGCGAGCGGGGCAGCCGTGCCCACGATGATGCTCGAACGTCACTTCATGATGATGCTGACGCTTCCTGCCGACGGCGCGAGCTGGTCGCGCGCGCTCCGGCTGGCCGGTACGGCGCTGCCGGAGCGTGGCGGGCGCGACGGCGACCAGGCGGATGCGGCCCCTTCGGCGCCACGGCCGGCACGCCGGTCGCGCTGCACAACGTGGCCCCGGGCGCCG
>CAXUCM010000181.1:0-7555 GCA_964249315.1 uncultured Acetobacteraceae bacterium
GCCAGGGCTCTGCCCTGGACCCGCTCAAGGCTCAGCCTTGAGAATCCATTTGCTTGGAAGAGGTTTCCACAGGCGAGCCTCTGGCGATCGAGCCGCGAAGCGGATCGATGGGGGCGGAGCCCCAACCTGCATTTGTCTTCAAACGGTAACGGCTGTGACCTTCTCCGGTGCAGCAACACACCATAAGAACGGCGCCGTGTCTCACCGTATGAGGTCGTCGAACATGTCGCGTCGATATCGCCTGAACTGCACCAGTGCCGTCGTGGCCGCCTGCCTGGTGATGCAGCCGCTCGTCGCCGTCGCCGCGACCGCGAGCGCCGACCTCGCCTCCCGCAACCCGGTCGATGCGACCATGGTCGTGCTGGCGCCGCCTTCGAGCCAGGCCGTGCAGGCGATGACGCACTCGCCGCTCGCCGAGCCCGCCTTGACGGCTGCCGCCAAGCTCGCGCTGCTGCGCCAGAAGGTGAAATACGTGTTCGTGCTGTTCCAGGAGAACCGCGCCTTCGACATGCATTTCGGCACCTATCCGGGCGCCCGCGGCCTGTTCAGCCAGCCGGCCGCGCAGACGCCCGGCTTCGTGCAGAAGCTCGTCGACACGAACGGCAAGGCGATCAACATCTCGCCGTTCCTGATCCCGACCACGGTGACCAACGTCGACGGCAAGACCGTGCAGATCTATCCCGCCGACACCTCATCGGTGGATCATTCCCATACCGGCATCAACAACAGCCTGCACGTGGTGAGCGGCGTCGCCCTGAACGACCGCTACGCGCTCGACGAGGAAGGCCTGACCACCAACGCCAAGGGGGCGATCGTCTCGATGTCCACCGGCGTGCCTGCCACCAACAATCCGACGCTGGTGCAGAAGCAGACCGGCGAGCTGGTGATGGGGCACGACGATTGCGCCACCGTGCCGTTCCTTTGGCAGTTCGCCGACCATTTCACGCTGTTCGACAACATGCACCAGACCATCATCGGCCCGTCGACGCCGAATGCGATCGCGATGATCGCCGGGCAGTCCGGCGAGACGCAGTGGGCGCTGCATCCGGACACCGGCAGCAACAACACCAACCCGGTGGTGATGGCGACCGGCGGCGAGCCGGTGGTCTCCGACCCGGGTCCGTTCGCCGGCTCCAACTTCGATACGACCCCGAACAAGCCGCCCTACGGCCCCAATGACGAGAGCCCGGCGAAGCCGGCGCTGAACCAGACCTACGCGGCACTGCCGCTCTCGTTCATGGGCAACGCGATCGCCAAGACGGTGCAGTCCGACCTCGATCCGGCGCTCGACCTGATCGACGTGCAGGACGACATCAGCACCATCGCCAGCCAGAAGGTGGCGCCGACCAACTGGGGCTGGTACCAGGAAGGCTACGACCTCGAGCCGACCGATACCGGCGGCCACGCGACCTTCGACACCTACATCACCCACCATAACGCGCCGCAATATTTCGGCTATGTCGGCGACAACCCGAAGGTGGTCAGCAACCTGCACGGCCTCGGCGACTTCTTCGGCGATGTCGGCGCGAAGAAGCTGCCGAGCAAGGGCGGCGTGTTCTACGTGCGCGGCGGCTACGGCAACAATGACGGGCTGACCCCGGTCGACAAGAACCCCGCGGTGCAGGCCGCCTTCCCCGGCAGCGACGACCATCCCGGCTATTCCGACACGCAGATCGCGGAGTCGCTGCTCGCCGACGAGGTCAATGCGATCGCCGCCTCCCCGTACTGGAAGGACAGCGCGATCATCATCACCTACGACGAGACCGACGGGCTGTACGACCACCAGAACCCGTCCTTCCGCGAGCTCGATCCGGAAGGCAACGCGCTCGCCGCCGGCCCGCGCATCCCGCTGATCGTGATCTCGCCGTATAGCCGCGTGCATGCGGTCAGCCACGAATATGCCGAGCACAGCTCGGTCATCAAGTTCGTCAACGCCATCTTCGGCCTGACCGCGCTCGCCGACCTGCCCGATGAGGCGCGCGGCCGCAAGCTCGGCGCGCAGGAGTTCGGCCAGCCGAACCTCGGCCCGGCCGACGGCGCGGACAGCGAGCCGGGCGAGCTGTTCTCGGCGTTCGACAACTCCCGCCTGACCGGCGAGCTGGCGCCGCTGCCGGCGAGCTACGCGATGATCCCGGCCACGGTCGTGCACACGCTGCCGCATTACGGCGGCCTCGGCTGCGTGGCACTCAACATCATCCCGACCGACTACGCCACCGGCAAGCTGATCGACCCGGCGCCGTCGGACTTCAACCCGCGTCCGAGCGTCACTCCGGGCATCCCGACGGCGGCCAGCTGGACTCCGTGAAGCGTCGCGTCTTCGGAGGCGGGCACGCCGCCCGCCTCCTGCTGCCGCTGCTGGCCTGCATCCTCCCGACCGCAGTCCTGGCAAACCCGTCTCCGACTCTGGACGCCGCCCGCGCCCACGGCGCGCTCGCCTGCGGCGTCGTCGTCGAGCAGGAGGACTTCACCAAGTCCGACACGCACGGCGACCTGTCGGCATTCTCGTCGCAGGTCTGTCGCGCCATCGCGGCGGCCACGCTCGGCAGCGCCGGCCGCGCGCACCTGGTCGGCTTTCCCGACGATGCGCACGGCGTCAACGGGCTGCGCGACGGCAAGATCGCGCTGCTGGTCGGCACCACGCCGAACGCGACCAGCGCCATGCTGCACCATCTGAGCTTCT
Source organism: uncultured Acetobacteraceae bacterium (assembly GCA_964249315.1). Classification (GTDB taxonomy): domain Bacteria; phylum Pseudomonadota; class Alphaproteobacteria; order Acetobacterales; family Acetobacteraceae; genus Lichenicoccus. Next base: position 2,681 of record CAXUCM010000181.1, read on the forward strand.
CGCCCACCCTGTTCGTCGACGGCCAGGGCTTCCTGGTCGCCCGCCGCCTGCATGCGCGGGGTCCGGTCGATCTGCGCGACCGGGTGATCTGCTTCCTCGCCGAGACGCCGGCGCAGGTGGGCCTGCTCGAGTGGCAGACCCGTGCGCGCGTCGCCATCAAGTCCGATCCGTACGAGGAAGCCGGCGAGATGGAGGCGGCGCTGACCACGGGCCATTGCGACGCGATCACCGCCGACGTCTCCGCCCTCGCCGACATGCGCGCGGGCTTCCATGCGCGCCGCGGCGATTTCGACATCCTCGCCTCGCGGATCACGTTCGATCCGTTCGCCGCCGCCACGCGCGACGACGATCCGGCGTTCGCGACCATCGTCAGCGACGTCGTCACCGTGCTGATCGAGGCGGAGCAGGACGGCATCGGTCGCGGCAACCTGGCCGCCGCACGAGACGGCACGGATCCGGCCGCGCGACGGTTGCTCGGGCCCACCCCCGGGCTCGTCGGGCTGCTCGGGCTGCAGGATGGCTGGGCGGTCCGGGCGTTGTCGGTCGCCGGCAATTACGGCGAGATCCTGCAGTCCGGCACCGGCGCGCGCAGCGGCCTCGACCTCGCGCGCGGACCGAACGCGCTGTGGAGCGGCGGCGGCATGATCGGCGCGACCGCAATTCCGTAACGGCTTGTTAACGGCGCTGTCCTATCCTCTTCGTCAAAGGTCGAGGGGAGGCGGGAATGCTGGATCGGTTATGGTCTGCGGGCGACGGGACGACGTCCCGCCTGGCCAGCCTGGAACTGCTCGGGGCCAAGGTGATGATCACCGACGCCGACCGCACCATCACCTACGTGAACCAGTCGGCACTCGCGCTGATGCGCGCGGCCGAGACCGAGCTGAAGCAGGAGCTGCCCCGTTTCAGCGTCGATCGCCTGATCGGCAGCAGCATCGACATGTTCTGCCAGGACGCCTCGCTGCATGGCGGCGTGTTCGCCGTCACCGGCGCACCGCGCGAGACTACCATCAGGCTCGGCCAGCAGGCCTTCGACCTGCGCGTCACGCCGCTGACCGAGAAGGCCAGGCACACCGGCTTCGCGGTCGAGTGGTCGGACGCCAGGGCGCGCCTGCTCAACCTCGATTACGCGGCGCAACTGGAAGCGATCAGCCGCACCCAGGCGGTGATCTCGTTCAGCCCCGACGGCACCATCCGTGATGCCAACGAGAACTTCCTTACGGCCCTCGGCTACAAGCTCGACGAGGTGGTGGGACGCAAGCACGCCATGTTCGTCGAGCCGGCCTATCGCGACAGCCGCGCCTATGCCGAGTTCTGGCAGCGGCTCGGAGCCGGCGAACACCAGGCCGGTCAGTACAAGCGCGTCGCCAAGGGCGGCCGGCCGGTCTGGATCGAGGGGCGTTACAACCCGATCCTCGACGACAGCGGCAAGGTCTGCAAGGTCGTCAAGTTCGCCGTCGAGATCACCGCGCAGATCAAGCGGCTGTCGGACCTGAAATCGTTGATCGACGAGAACTTCGCCGAGATCAACGGCGCCATCGATCTGGCGAAGTCGGAGGCAGGATCGGCATCGTTGGCCGCGAGCCGGACCTCGAGCAACGTCCGGTCGGTGGCGGAAAGCGCCGAGCAGCTGGCGGCCTCCGTCGGCGAGATCGCACGTAGCATGTCGAAGTCGCGCGCCTCCACCGAGAACGCCTTCGAACAGGCGGTCGCGGTCGGACAGAATACCCAGACGCTTGCCAAGGCGGCCTCGGCGATGACCGGCATCGTCGAGCTGATCCGCAACGTCGCCAGCCAGATCAACCTGCTGGCGCTGAACGCCACCATCGAGGCGGCGCGCGCGGGCGAGGCGGGCAAGGGCTTCGCCGTGGTCGCCTCCGAGGTCAAGAACCTCGCCGTTCAAGCGGCCCGCGCGACCGAGCAGATCTCCTCGGAGATCGACAACATCCAGGCTACGTCGAGCACGGTCGCGGGTTCGCTGGATGCGATCCGCGAGGCCATCAGCACGGTGCGCGAGCAGGTGACGCTCACCGCCTCGGCGGTGGAGGAGCAGAACGCCGTCACGTGCAGCATGTCGGCGGATATGCAGAGCGCGTCGAGCGCCACCGCCACGGTGAGCGCCAACATCGAGCAGATCGCCTCGGCAATCCAGCAGACGATGACGGCGATCACCAAGACCGAGCAGGCGGCCCAGATCCTGGTGCGCTGAGGCAGAAGGCCAGGGCTCTGCCCTGGACCCGCTGGGGCCAGCGGCCCCAGACCCGCGAAACTACGCCAGACTGATTGCCGCTGCTTCCGGGCCCTTCTGGCCCTGGACGACCTGCACGCGGGTTGCCTGGCCTTCGTTCAGGCTGGACAGGCCGGAACGCTCGAGGGCCGATGCGTGCACGAAGATGTCCTTGCCGCCGGTGTCCGGCGTGATGAAGCCGAAACCCTTGGTGGCGTTGTACCACTTGACGATGCCGCGGACTTCCTCCGCCTGCGACAGGTCGGGCTGCGTACGACCGCTGCGGAAGCCGCCCGAGGGGCCGCCGGCACGCGGACCGCCGAAGCCGCCGGGAGCCGAGCGCGGCCGCTCCGGCTGCGCGGTGCTCTCATCGACCGACAGCACTTCAGCCACCTGCCTGCCTTTCGGGCCCTGGCCGATACGAACGCCGAGCGTGGCACCCGGGCTGACGGAATCATGCCCGGACTGGCTGAGCGCGTTGGCATGCAGGAATACGTCGCCGGAACCGTCCGACAGCTCGACGAAGCCGAAGCCCTTCTCGCTGTTGAACCACTTGACGCTGGCACTGATCTCCGGTCCGGAAGCGATCACCTGGGAGCCGCCTCCCCCCAAGGGACGACGCGCCGGCGGTCCGCTCCGATCACCGAAGCTTGGCGCTGGCACGAAATCATCGTCAAAGCCGCCGCGGCGCGGGGAACGGGGGCTGCGGTCGGTCCTGTTACTTCTCAACGGTCGTAATCCCGAGGTCTAGTTGGTGTCGTCCTGGGCAGGCGCACCGGGTGGGGCGATAGCAATCAATTAACGACCGTCCATCTGGACGGTGTCGAACCATTGCATAGCATGGGTGACGCTGCACGGACCAGAGCAGGCCATCACCTGATCGTGTTAACCGCTTGTGAAACCGCAGCAGCCCGGCAAAGCCACCGCGTGCGGCCAGTGCGGATGCGACCGCCCGACGCGGCCGGCGGGGGTTTCGCCGGAACCATGAACCCCCTAAACAGGGGCGGCCGTCAGCTCCGCCGGACCGCGGACGGGCCACGTGAGTTTCGAGTGAGCATCATGACACGCAGCTTGACCAGCCTCATCCTCGCCGGGGCCGTGCTCGCCGCCCTGCCGTCGGTGCTTCGTGCCGAGCCTCTGCAGGACCCATACGGCACCTGGACGTTGCAGGCCGAGAACGACGCCGTCTCCACCCTGAAGGGCACGTCCGACGAATACTATACCAGCGGTCTGCGGATCGGCTGGACCTCGGGGACCGACAACCAGCCGCCGGCGATCGCCGACCTGAACCGGGCGATCTGGGGCGTCGGCGTGCAGCGGATCAGCCTGGGTCTGCAGCAATCGATCTTCACGCCGCAGCAGACCCAGATCAATCCGCCCGATCCGCGTGATCGGCCCTACGCCGGCGTGCTGCTGGCCACCGCCAACCTGATCTCTGACACCGATTTCTCACGCAGCCTGTTCGGCGTGCAGGTCGGCGTGCTCGGCTCCTACGCCGGCGGCTACCAGGTGCAGAACGGCTTCCACAGCCTGATCGGCGACACGCCGAACCGCGGCTGGTCGCACCAGTTGCCGAACCAGCCGGTGCTGCAGCTGCAGGCGGCGCGGACCTGGCGCCTGCCGGTGGTCAGCGCCTACGGCATCTCGGTCGACCTGCTGCCGTCGGTGGCCGCCGCCGGCGGCGACGAGCGTACCTACGCGCAGCTCGGCGGCACCGTGCGTATCGGCCAGGGCCTGGACACCGACTTCGGCACCGCGCGGATCTCGCCCGGCCTCGACGGCTCGGACGCGTTCAAGGCGACCCGGCGCTTCGTCTGGTATGGTTTCGCCGGCGCCGACGGGCAGGCGGTCGGCTACGATGCGACGCTGCAGGGCAGCACCTTCCGGTCCGGGGAACCGCACGTCTCGAAGATCTGGGACGTGGGCGAGTTCGAGGCCGGTCTCGCGCTGATCTATCACGGCGTGCGGCTCTCCTACACGCAGACCTGGCAGACCCAGGAGTTCAACGGCACCCGCGCGGGGCTGTTCAATTTCGGCTCGGTCGCGCTGTCGGCCAAATTCTGAGCGCTTGATCCGGCAACGGGATGCTGGCACTGGACGTATCAGTTCCAGGCGCGCGTCAGTACCGGAGGATCGGTCACGGCACAATCTCCACGCAAGACCCGCGCGCCGAGGCGCAGAGCCAGAGGCAACGGTCGCGTCATCGCCATGCGCGCCTTCGCCTCGCTCTGCGCCGCGGCCCTGGTCTGCGCCTTCGCCATCGCGGCACTCCTGCCGCCCTCGATGGATCTTGGCGCCATGCTGCTGGCGATGGACCCGAAGAGCCTGCTGACCACCCACGACTTCTTCGTCCATCACGGCGCTCCCGGCATCTGGAAGCACATCCTGCTGCCGTTCCTGCTGCGCCCGGGCTGGCTGCTGCCGACCATGGTCGGCCTGATCGCCGGCGGCATCGCCTTCAGCCTCAACCACATCGGACCGACACGCCAGAGCACCCGCCGCAGCGGCTGAACCGAACCGAGGTGGGGGCCGCCTCTGAAAACCTCCGATATCACCGGCCGTTGATTGCGAGCTGTCGAGGGCCAGGGCAGAACTCCGGCCTCGAGGATTTCAGATGCTCGCCAAAACAACGAGCTGGAGCGGGTTCCGTG
>CAXUCM010000182.1:0-7515 GCA_964249315.1 uncultured Acetobacteraceae bacterium
CGGCGATCCCGTCCACCGGTCGCGCCAGCCCGGCGCCGAACACCGCATCGATCACCAGCCCGGCGCGCTCCACCTGCGCCTGCGCGAAGCCTAACACCGGCCCGTGCCACGCCGCCGCGGCGTCCGCCGCGTCGCTGCCCGGCCGCGGCAGCGCCAGGGCCGCGACCTGCACCGGCCAGCCGCGCTGCGCCAGCAGACGTGCCACCACGTAGCCGTCGCCGCCATTGTTGCCGGGCCCGCACAGCACCAGCGTGCGTCGCGGCCCGAACGCTCGGATCGCCGCGCGCGCCACCGCGCGGCCGGCATGCTGCATCAGCGCCGCCGGCGCGATCGTCGATGCCGCCAGGCGGTCCGCCTGCCCCATCTCGTCGGGCGTCAGCACGATATGCGCGTGATCCGGCATGGTTCTCGCCTCCGGCCCGATTGATTTCGCCGCTTTTGTCCGTATGCAGGGCCATGCCGCGAAGGGAAGACCGATGCAATCCGAATCCTCCACCATCCTGTGGGGCCTTGTGCTCACGCTGCACCTGCTCGGCATGGCGGTCTGGGTCGGCGGCTCGATCGCGCTGCTGTTCGTGCTGCGTCCGAGCCTCGGCCTGCTCGATCAGACGCAGCGCGTCTCGGTCAACCTGCAGTCGCTCAAGCGCTTCTTCCGCCTGGTCTGGCACGCGATGCCGATCGTGCTGCTGACCGGCTGGTCGATGGAGATCTTCCGCGAGGGCGGCTTCGCGCAGGCCGATTGGCACATCAATGCCATGCAGGGCCTCGCCATCGTCATGGCGCTGGTGTTCGCGTACGCCTATTTCGGCCCGTTCCGGCGGGTCCAGCGCGCGATCCGGCCGAAGCCGGAAATGTTCGAAAGCATCAGATCCCTGGTCAACACCGAACTCGCCCTCGGCATCGCCATCGTCCTGGTCGCCTCGCTCGGGCATACCTTCTAGCTAGGTTGGGGCTCCGCCCCACACCCGCTGGGGGCAGGCGCCCCCAGACCCGCATCAAAATTACGGTTTCTTTGTTCATCGCGGGGAAAATCCACGGCCTCTCTTAATGAGTGGATTCTCAAGGCTTCGCCTTGAGCGGGTCCAGGGCAGGGCCCTGGCCTTGCTTGGCTCCCCTTCGAGGTCGCCTGGTACACCGGCTAGGCCGCAGCCGGCTGATCCGGCTGGCTCTCGCCGCGCATCGGCACCGAGCGGTTGCGCAGGTTGACCGCCGAGTTGACCAGCCCGACATGCGAGAAGGCTTGCGGGAAGTTGCCGACCAGCCGTTTGGCGCGCGGGTCGTATTCCTCGGACAGCAGGCCGAGATCGTTGCACAGCGAGAGCAGCCGCTCGAACAGCGCCTCGGCCTCCTCGTGGCGGCCTTGCAGCACGTAGTTGTCGACCAGCCAGAACGTGCAGGCCAGGAAGGCGCCCTCGTTGCCCGGCATGCCGTCGATGCTCTCCTCGGTGCGGTAGCGCAGCACGAAGCCGTCCTCGAGCAGTTCGCGCTCGACGGCGGCGACGGTGGCGATGATGCGCGGGTCGTCGGCCGGCAGGAAGCCGGTGACCGGGATCAGCAGCAGCCCGGCATCGAGGGCGTCGGATCCGAATGCCTGCGTGAAGCAGCCCTTGCTTTTGCTGAAGCCCTGCTCACAGACCGTCGCGTGGATGGTGTCGCGGATCGCGCGCCAGCTCTCGACCGGACCTTCGAGGCCGAACGTCTCGCAGTCCTGGATGGTCCGTTCGAAGGCCAGCCAGCAGAACACCTTGGAGACGGTGAACTGGCGCCGGCCGCCGCGCACCTCCCACATGCCTTCGTCCGGCTGTTGCCAGATCGTCGCGAGATGTTCGATCAGCGCCACCTGCAGCGACCAGCCGTATTGCGGCTGGCGCAGGTTCTCCGCGCGGGCCAGATGCAGGGCGGCCACGACTTCGCCGAAGACGTCGAGCTGCAACTGCCCGGCAGCGCCGTTGCCGATCCGCACCGGTGCCGCACCCTGGTAGCCGATCAGCCACGGCACCTCCCATTCCTGCAGGGTGCGCTCCCCGGCGATGCCGTACATGATCTGGATCTGGTCCGGACTGCCGGCGATGCTGCGATGCAGCCAGTCGCGCCAGAGCTGCGCCTCGTCGTAGTAGCCGCCCGACATCATCGCGATCAGGGTGAGGGTGGCATCGCGCAGCCAGCAATAGCGATAGTCCCAGTTGCGCGGGCCGCCGAGCTGTTCCGGCAGCGACGTCGTCGCCGCCGCGACGATCCCGCCGGTCTGCATGAAGGTAAGGCCCTTCAGCGTGACCATCGAGCGCAGCACGGCGGCACGGTGCGGCCCCTGGTAGGCGCAGCGCCCGGACCATTCCTGCCAGAACGCCTCGGTCCGGCCCAGCGCCGCATCGACGTCCAGCGACGGCGGCGGCGGCAGGTGCGAGGGACCGGTGCTCAGCACGAAGGTGACGCGCTCGCCGGCCCGCACCGAGAAGCGGCCGACGGTCGCCATCCGCTCGCCCTCGAGCGGCACCGCGGTGCGCAGCGACACCAGGTGCGGTCCGGCGATGGCGACGATGCCGGTATCCTCGGGCAGGCGGGTGACCCAGGGCACCGAGTTGCCGTAGTCGAAGCGCAGCATCAGCTCGGTCTGCATGCCGACATCGCCGCCGCGGCCCTCGACGATCCGGATGACGCTCGAGACCGGGCTGTTCACCGGCATGAAGTCGATCACCGCGACGCTGCCGTGCCGCGTCTCGAACACCGTCTCCAGCACCAGGCCGCCGTCGTGATAGGCACGCTTGCTCGTGGCCGGTTCGGTCGGCGCGATCAGCCAGCGCCCGTTCTCCTCGGTGCCGACCAGGGCGGCCAGACAGGCCGGGCTGTCGAAGCGCGGCCAGCAGAGCCAGTCGATCGAGCCGTTGCTACCGACCAGTGCGCAACTGGTGCAGTCGCCGATCAGGGCGTACTCCTCGATCGCGAGCGGGGTGTAGACCAAGCGGCGGCTCTCCTTGGGTTGGGCGGCGCCGTCCGACGCGTTCGCCGGTGAACGAAGCCGTGTTGCGGCGGTTGCACCCCGCGCATTTGCTTGACTTTACGTGCGATTATGCCGATACGCCTAGCCACTCGGACGCCGCTTCAGCGGTGCCCGCGTTCGGGCCGCGATGCAAGGGCCCAGACATCGCCGCCTGGCGATAGGCTACGGCCTCGCAACCCTGACCAGTCCGAGAGAATTTTGAACGACACCACCACGGTCCATCCAGATGGCGCGTCCGCGCAGGAGCTCACGGCTCCCGCCGAGTCGTCGCTTCCCGAGCCTTCAACGCCCGAGCCTTCAACGCCCGAGCCTTCGCCCATCGAGCAGCTGAGTACCGGAGAGATGCACGTCTCCGGCGGCATCGCGGGTCCGGTCTCGCTGGAGGCCGAAGCCGCGCGCGAGGCCGCCGCCGAGCCCGGCCTGCCGCTGTTCTCCGAGCTCGGCCTGTCCGAGCCGATCCAGCGCGCGATCGCCGAGATGGGCTACCTGCACCCGACCCCGATCCAGGCGCAGGCGATCCCCGTCGTGCTCGCCGGACGCGACGTCATGGGCGTCGCACAGACCGGCACCGGCAAGACCGCCTCCTTCACCTTGCCGCTGCTCGACATCCTGTCCGGTTCGCGCGCGCGGGCCCGCATGCCGCGCTCGCTGATCCTCGAGCCGACCCGCGAGCTGGCCTTGCAGGTGGCGGAGAACTTCCTGCTCTACGGCAAGTATCTGAAGCTCAACCACGCGCTGCTGATCGGCGGCGAGAGCATGTCCGAGCAGAAGGAGGCGCTCAATCGCGGCGTCGACGTGCTGATCGCGACCCCGGGCCGGCTGCTCGACCTGTTCGAGCGTGGCGGCCTGCTGCTGACCCAGACCAGCACGCTGGTCATCGACGAGGCCGACCGGATGCTCGACATGGGCTTCATACCGGACGTCGAGCGGATCGTCTCGCTGCTCTCGCCGACCCGGCAGACCCTGTTCTTCTCGGCGACGATGGCGCCGGAGATCCGCCGCCTGTCCGAGATGTTCCTGAGCAACCCGAAGGAGATCACCGTCAGCCGTGCCGCCTCGGTCGCCACCACCATCGAGGAAGGCCTCGTCGTGGTGCCCGAGGAGGACAAGCGCCGGGCGCTGCGACGGATGCTGCGGACCGGCGACGTGCAGAACGCGCTGATCTTCTGCAACCGCAAGCGCGACGTCGACATCCTGCACAAGTCCCTCAAGAAGCACGGCTTCTCCGCCGGCGCGCTGCATGGCGACCTGCCCCAGCCGGTGCGCTTCGCCACGCTGGAGAAGTTCAAGGCGGGCGAGGTGCAGCTCCTGGTCTGCTCGGACGTGGCCGCGCGCGGGATCGATATCGGCGGGCTCAGCCACGTCTTCAATTTCGACGTGCCGATCCATGCCGAGGACTACGTGCACCGGGTCGGTCGCACCGGCCGCGCCGGGCTGACCGGCCATGCGCTCGGCATCGCCAGCCCGTACGACCGGATGTTCGTCGAGGCGATCGAGAAGCTGACCGGACACGTGATCCCGCGCATCGCCGTCGACGGCATCGACTCCGTCGAGTGGGCCGAGGATGCGCGCGGTCGTGGCCGCGGCCGGCCGCGTGGCGGCAAGCCGCCGGCGCGCGAGGGCCGCCCGACGGCGCGTGCCGAGGCGCCCCGCTCAGAGGCGCCCCGTTCAGAGGCGCCCGCCTCGGAGGCGCCGCCGCGGCATGAGCGCCGCCCGGAGCCGGGGGCACCACGCATCGAGCGCCGGCCCGACCGACGCCCCGAGCGTGCCGTCGCCCCGGACGAGCCGACCAACCTGGTCGGGTTCGGCGACGAGGTTCCCGCCTTCATGCTGCTGCCGCGTCGCGGCGCGCGGCCGGTCGAGGCACAGTCCGATCTCGGCTTCGAAGAGGATGCCGACGATCTCCCTGTGCAGGACTGATCTCGTCGCGACGCGGACGGTCGAGGCGGAGGTGATCGGCCTCGGCGCCGCCGGCGACGGGGTGCTGCGGGTCGACGGCGTCCAACTGTTCGTGCCCGCCGTGCTGCCGGGCGAGCGCGTTCGCCTGCACCCGGAGGGTCGCGGCGCCGTCCTTGACGCGGTGCTGCAGCCGAGCCCCGAGCGGGTGCGGCCGCCCTGCCGCCTGTTCCCGCGCTGCGGCGGCTGCACGCTGCAGCATATGCATCCCGACGCGATCGCCTCGTTCAAGCGTGACCTGGTGTTCGAGGCACTGGCCCGCGCCGGCTTCGCGCCGCCGGCGGAGATCGGCCTCAGCGTCAGTCCGCCGGCCTCGCGCCGCCGCATGGACCTTGCCCTGCGCCGCCTGCCGTCGAGATTGCTCGTCGGGCTGCATCATCGCGGCGGCGACGTCGTCGATCTGACCGAGTGCCACGTGCTCGAGCCGCGCCTGTTCGCCCTGATCGAGGCGATGCGGCCGGTGCTGCTCCGGCTGGGCTGCCTGCGCGCGACCGGATCGGCCATCGTCAACCTGCTCGATAGCGGACCGGACCTGGTGCTCGCCACCGAGGCGCCGCCGGATGCCGGCGATCGCACCCGCCTTGCCGCCCTCGCCCGCGATGCCGGCATCCCGCGCATCGCCTGGCGGCCGTCGCGGCGGGACGATGCCGGCACGGAGGTGGTCTGCGCGCTGTCGCCGGTGCATCACGGCTTCGGCGGCGTCCGGATCAGCCCGCCGCCCGGCGCCTTCCTGCAGGCGACCTGGGAGGGCGAGCGCGCGATCGTCGCGGCGGTACTGGCCGGCCTGCCCGCCTCGATGCCGCGGAGCGCGCGCATCATCGAGCTCTACGCCGGCTGCGGCACGCTCAGCTTCGCCATGGCCGAGCGTGCCAGGATGCTGGCGGTCGAAGGCGACAAGGAGGCCGCCTCCTGTCTGCGCGCCGGCATTCGGCCGGGGACGCGGATGCAGGTCGAACAGCGCGACCTCACGCGCCAGCCTCTGCTCGCAGCGTCGCTCGCCAAGGCGGCGGTCATCGTGCTCGATCCGCCCTTTGCCGGCGCGGGACCGCAGATGCCGGAGATCGCCGCGGCCGGCGTGAAGCGGGTGATCCTGGTCAACTGCAACCCGCACGCGCTGGCCAAGGATGCCGCGTGGCTGCGGGGCGCGGGCTATACGCTGGAGCGGCTCAGCATCGTCGACCAGTTCGTCTGGTCGACCGGCGTGGAGAGCGTCGCCGTGTTCAGCCGACAGGATCGGCAAGCGCGACCCAGGCAACCCTGAGTCGCTCCGTGACGTAGAGGCCGCAGATCCACCCCCGGCAGCAGAGGAGATCAGGGTGCGCAGGCTGATCCATTCGAGCCTGGTCGCGGGGTGCGTGGCGGCACTCTGCACGGCACCGGCGACCGCCTCGCCCCCGCCGCAACTGCCGGCCTTGATGACGCCCGCGAGCCAGGAGCATCATCCCGGCAAGATCGTCTATGCCGAGCTGGTGACGCCCGACCTGACCGCCAGCGAGCATTTCTACGGCGCGCTGTTCGGCTGGACCTTCCGCGACGTGGCGGGCGGCTCGCACCCGTTCGCCGAAGCGCTGCGGGACGGGCAGCAGGTCGCCGGCCTGATCGAGCGGCCGCTTCCGCCGCGAGGCGAGCTGCATCCGGCCTGGCTCACCTTCCTCTCCGTGAGCAACGTCGATGCCGTCAGCGGCGTCGCTCGACAGAACGGCGCCACGCTGCTGTTCGGGCCGCGCGATCTTCCCGATCTCGGCCGCATGGCGGTGTTCCGGGATCCGCAGGGCGCGGTGTTCGCAGCCTTGTCGTCGACGAGCGGGGACCCGCCGGACGTGCAGGTCGATGACGGCGACTGGATCTGGAGCTCGCTGATCACCAGCGATCCGGCCACGAGTGCGACCTTCTACCATGCCCTGTTCGGCTACCAGCTCTACGACCTGGCCGCCAGCGGCGAAGCCAGGCACCTGATCCTGGCGTCCGACAACTATGCGCGCGCCAGCGTCAACCCCTATCCCGCGGAGCGGCCGAACGCCCGTCCCAGATGGCTGGACTACGTGCGCGTCGAGGACGTCGCCGCCATGGTCGGCAAGGTCACGTCGCTGGGCGGCCGCGTCCTGGTGGCACCTCACATCGATCGCGACGGCAGCACGGTCGCGGTGCTCGCCGACCCGCTTGGGGCGCCCTTCGGGCTGCTCGAATGGTCGGACGCGAAGAGCGTGGGGGAGGCCAAGTGAAGCGGCATCGCGCGGCCACGCTCTGCGCGGGGGTCGGCGGCTTGCTGGCGGCGCTCCTGCTGTCCGGCTGCGTCGTCGGAGGCGGATACGGCTATGATGGCGCCGGTTATGGCGGTGACTACTACCAGCCCGGCGGCTTCGAGTATGGCGGTTGGGGACGCGGGTACGGCGTGGGTCCGTTTCGCGGCGGCCGTCCGGGCTTCGGCCGCGGTATCCCGTCGATTCCGTCAGGTCCGCGCGGCGGCTTCCATGGCGGCGGCGGTTTTCACGGCGGCGGCGGGGGTCATGGGCGCTGAGGCCAGGGCTCTGCCCTGGACCCGCTCAAGGCGAAGCCTTGAG
>CAXUCM010000183.1:0-1412 GCA_964249315.1 uncultured Acetobacteraceae bacterium
GCCTTCTCGTGCCCGTACTTGGCGCGGCCGGCCGTCTGGATGGCCTGCGCCATCGCCTCCAGCACCTCCTCGCGATCGATCGACTTCTCGCGGGCGACGGCGTCGGCGACCAGCAGCAGTTCGGGACGGGAGACGGCGGTGTCCATCATGGCGTGATCCTCGATATCCCTTGGGGCCGTTCTCTAGTGCGGCGGTGTCAGCGGAACCGGGCGCGAGGCCTCGATCAGCGCCTCGGTCAGCACTAGCCGGGCGCGACGCAGATCGCCCATCGGCAGCGACACCTCGCTGCCATCCTCCAGGCGCAGCCGGGCCTGCCCGCCGGCCGCACCCAGCACGATGCCGGCGAAGCGCTTGCGGCCGTCGATCGGCATGTTCACCTCGGCGCGGGCCTGATGGCCGGCGAAGCGGTTCCAGTCCTTCTCGCGTGTCAGCGGACGGTCGATGCCGGCGGAGCTGACCTCGAGCTCCCAGGGGCCGGGGATCGGGTCGTCGACATCGAGCACGGCGCTGATCGCGCGGCTGATCGCCGTGCAGTCCTCGACGCCGATCAGCGTGCCGTCGGTGCGATCCGCCATGATCTGCACGGTCGGACGGTCGCGGCCGAGCACCGCCACCCGCACCAGCTCGTAGCCGAGCTCGGTCACGGCCGGGGCGATCGCGGCGGCGATGCGGGCCTCGAGCCCGATCAGCTGAGGAAAATCATCGTCCAAAAGCAAAACGGGCGGCCTCTGCAGGCCACCCCCCGAATAGAAGCGGAAGATATGGTATAAAGGATGTTTAGGCGTCCCCAGGATCGAAGGCAAGAGGGTGCATCCGGGAACTCAAGGGGGCGACGGACCGCCAGGTCGACGTGATTGCCGGCTTCGGAACGAGGATGTTATCCGGAGACGTCTAGGCGACCATGACCGCCGGCGTGATCCCGATCTTTGGTCGTGGTGTCGATTTAGGTTGCACTTGAGCCTTCAAGGCCAGGGCTCCGCCCTGGACCCGCTCAAGGCTTAGCCTTGAGAATCCATCTGTCTTGATAAGACGGTTTCCAAAGGCCGAGGCCTTTGGCGGGTCTGGGCAGAGCCCGGCCTTCTCCGAACCGTCACTATTTCAGGCTGTCGGTATCACGTCACCGCCCAGTCGGCACTCGTCCCGCCCCGGCGGAAAGACGCCGCTCGGCCAGGCGGGCCAGGCGCACGAAGGGCAGGCCGAGCAGCAGGTAGGCGGCGCCGATCATCAGGCCGGTGCCGAAATAGTCGTAGTACGTGGTCGACAGGCGCACGTAGGTCTGGTTCAGCTCGGACAGGGTGATCACGCTGACCAGCGAGGAATCCTTGAGCAGCGAGATGAAGTCGTTGGTCATCACCGGCACCACGAAGCGGAACGCCTGCGGCACCACCATCATCACCAGCGCCAGCACGCCG
>CAXUCM010000183.1:1422-7477 GCA_964249315.1 uncultured Acetobacteraceae bacterium
GACTGCATCTGCGTCATGTTCAGCGCGGTCGCCGCCTCGCTCTGCCCATGCGGCACCGATTGCAGGCCGGCGCGATAGTTCTCCGCCTCGTAGGCGCCGTAGTTCAGCCCGAGCGCCACCACCCCGGCGAGGAACGGGTCGAGCCGGATGCCGAGCCCGGGCAGGCCGTAGAAGATGAACAGGATCTGCACCAGCAGCGGCGTGCCGCGGACGATCTCGACGTAGAGCGTGGCGACGAGGGCGAGCGGCCGCGGTCCGTAGCGGCGGCCGATCGCCAGCAGCAGCCCGACCGAGACGGCGACCAGCATCGCGCAGGCGGAGACCGCCAGCGTCATCGCCGCGCCGCGGGCGATCAGCGGCAGGAAGCTGCCGTAGCGTCGCAGCCGGTCGCGCCAGCCGGGCTTGGGCGTCGTGGCGTCGAGGAAGCGCTGCCAGGCCACGGGTGCGGTGGTCGGCGCCGGGCTGTCGGCAAATCGCTGCGCGTTGGCGGCGTTCCAGAGGTTCCAGCGCGCCAGGATGCGCGCCAGCGAGCCGTCCCGCCGCATCGCCCCGAGTGCCGCGTCGACCGCGCGGCGCAGGTCGTCCTGGCCCTTGGGGATGGCGATGCCGTAGGTGAGCGCGCCGACCGGGGCGCCGACCAGCTTCAGGCGCGGGTCCGGTCCGGCGTAGTACAGCGCGATCGGCCAGTCGAGCAGCACCGCGTCGAGCCGGTGGTTGGCGAGATCGACGTAGGCGTTGGTCTCCTGGTCGTAGTAGCGCACCGAGATCGCCGGCTCGTTCTGCAGGATGCGGTCGGCCTGGCTCGCCTTCAGCGTGCCGACGACGTGGCCGTGCAGGGCCGCCAGGCTGTCGAGGCCGGCCTGGTCGCGGCGCACCGCGATCTGCTCGAAGGTGTCGTAGTACGGCTGCGAGAAATCGACCTCGCGTTGATGCTCCGGCGTCACCTCGATGCCGGCGATGACCAGGTCGTAGAGGCCGCGCTGCAGCCCGGGGATCAGGCTGTCCCAGTCGTTCTGCACGAAACGCGGCGTGCGTCCGAGACGGGCGGCGACGGCCTCGATGATCTCGACCTCGAACCCGGCGAGGCGCTGCGGCCGGACCGGGTCGTGGAACTCGTACGGCACGCCGGAGATCGCATCCGACCCCCAGCGCAGCGGCGGCGCCGCGCGTGCCGCGCCGGCGACCAGCAGCAGCAGGGCCGCGACCAGCAGCCGCGTCACAGGAAGTGCTTCAGGAAGCGCTGCGTCTCGGCCGATTGCGGACGCACGAACAGGAGCTCCGGATCGCCGATCTCGACGATGCGGCCGTGCTGCATGAACACGACGCGGTCGGACGCGGCGCGGGCGAAGCGCATCTCGTGGGTGACCACGATCTGGGTCATGCCGTCCTGGTCGAGCTGGCGCATCACCGCCAGCACCTCGTCGGTGAGCTCCGGGTCGAGGGCCGAGGTCGGCTCGTCGTACAGCATCACCCGCGGCTCGCAGGCGAGCGCGACTGAAGCTGCACCACCACCGGTGCCAGCATGACGTTGTCCAGCACGGTGCGATGCGCGAACAGGTTGAAGCTCTGGAACACCATGCCGACATGGCCGCGCAGCCGGTGCGACTGGCGCTCGTCGGACGCGGTCCAGGGCCGCGCGGCATCGCGCGAGACCGACACGCCGGCGATCGACACGGTGCCCCGGTCCGGGCGTTCGAGCAAATTGAGGCAGCGCAGGAAGGTCGACTTGCCGCAGCCGGACGGCCCGATGATCGAGACCAGCTCGCCCTGTGCGACATCGAGGCAGATGTCGGACAGCACCGCCTGCCCGTCGAACGACTTGCCGATCTCGCGGGCGCTGACGATCACCTCGGGCAAGTCCGCATGCTCCCGCTCTCCGACAGGGTATCGAGAGGGCAACACCGCTCGCAAGGCAAGGCTCGACGCGGGACCGGCGGCGTAAAACTCCGCTCCCGCGTTCGACCGGCGGCCTTGATGAATATCGGGCCGGATGTATCAGGAGGATGCCCGCCACCCACGAAGCGGCCCTGGAACTGGGCGAGCGCCAGGGCTTCGAATTCTACGATGCCCTGATCGTCGCGGCGTCGCTCGAGGCGGGATGCACTACCCTGTGGTCGGAGGACATGCAGGACGGCCGGGTCACCGCCGGCCGCCTGACCGGCCGCATGACCGGCCACATGACCCTGCGCGATCCGTTCACGACCCCGCCCGGCTGAGGGCCGCGTGCTCAGCCGCCTGAGGGCTGGGTCGCCTTGAAGCTCGGCAGCGCCTGGATGCGAGCCCACCAGTCCGAGAAGCCGGTCGCGGCGAACAGGGTGGCGGCATCGGGAGTCATCGACAGGTAGGCCACGATCGGCGCGAAGTAGAGGTCGGCGAGGCTGAGCTCGCCGGCGATGAAGGGCGAGCCGGCCCGGGTCGACATGATGAAGTCGAACACCTTGCCGCCGGTCTCCAGCCCGGACTTGCGGCTCTCCTCGTTCCTGCCGCCGACGAAGTCCGGGAACAGGTGGTAGGCGGCGACGCCGCCGAGCAGCGCCGGATAGCCGTAGGAATCGAGGATGCCGATGGTCATGTCCATCCGCGCGCGATCCTTGGGCGTCGCCGGCACCAGCGCCGGACCGGCGAGGACGTCGTTGAGGTAGCGGGCGATGGCGCTGGTCTCGAGGATCCGCATGCCGTCATGATCGAGCACCGGCACCTTGCCGAACGGATGCCGCTGCAGGTGCTCCGGCGTCTTCGGCTCGCCCTTGAGCACGTTGAGCTGGACCTGCTCGAACTCCGTCACCCCCTTCTCGGCGAGCAGCATCTTGACGGTGCGGACGTAGGTGGAGCCGTCGAAACCCCAGAGCGTAATGGACATCAGCGGAGATCCTTCGCGGTTTCTCTCGAGGAGCGTTGCATGCGGGTCAGGCCGCCGTCGCCATGCCGCGCAGCACGTATTGCAGGATGCCGCCATGGCGATAGTACTCGACCTCGTCGAGCGTATCGACACGGCAGACCAGCGGCACCACCTGCTTGCTGCCGTCGGCGCGGGTGATCGTCATGTCCAGCGTCATGCGCGGGGTGAGCGCATCGAGCCCCGCGATGTCGATGGTCTCGTTGCCGCGCAGCCCGAGCGTCTCGCGCGTGGTGCCCTCCTGGAACAGCAGCGGCAGCACGCCCATGCCGACCAGGTTGGAGCGGTGGATGCGCTCGAACGTCTCCGCCACCACGGCGCGGATGCCGAGCAGCACGGTGCCCTTCGCCGCCCAGTCGCGCGACGAGCCCATGCCGTACTCCTTGCCGCCGAAGACGATCAGCGGCACGCCCTCCGCCTTGTAGCGCATGGCGACGTCGTAGATCGCGCCGGGCTCGCCGTCCGGATAGTGCACCGAGACGCCGCCCTCGACGCCGGGGACCATCTCGTTGCGGATGCGGATGTTGGCGAACGTGCCGCGCATCATCACCTCATGGTTGCCGCGACGCGACCCGTAGGAGTTGAAGTCCTTCTGCTGCACCTGGTGCTCGCCGAGATAGCTGCCGGCGGGCGAGGCCTTCTTGATCGAGCCGGCCGGCGAGATGTGGTCGGTGGTGATGTTGTCGCCGAGCACCGCCAGCACGCGCGCGCCGACGATGTCGCCCTTCGGCGTCGGCTCCATGGTGATGCCCTCGAAATAGGGCGGGTTCTGCACGTAGGTGGAGCCGTCATCCCAGAGATAGGTCTCCGAGCCGGTGGCGACCTGCAGGTCCTGCCACTCCTTGGTGCCCTTGGTGACCTGGCCGTAGCGCTCGATGAACTGGTCGCGCGAGATCGAGCTCGCCATCAGGTCGGCGATCTCCCGGTTGCTCGGCCAGACATCGCGCAGATAGACCGGCCTGCCGTCCGACCCGGTGCCGAGCGCGGCGGTGGTGATGTCCTCGCGCATGTTGCCGAGCAGCGCGTACGCCACCACCAGCGGCGGGCTGGCCAGGTAGTTGGCGCGCACGTTCGGGCTGATGCGGCCCTCGAAATTGCGGTTGCCCGACAGCACCGAGACCGCGACCAGCTTGTTGTTTTCGATGGCATCGACGATGGCGTCCGGCAGCGGGCCGGAATTGCCGATGCAGGTGGTGCAGCCATAGCCCACCGTGTTGAAGCCGAGCCCATCCAGCTCCGCCGACAGGCCGGCGCGGTCGAGATACTCGGTCACCACCTGCGAGCCGGGAGCGAGCGAGGTCTTCACCCACGGCTTCGGGGTCAGCCCGAGCGCGCGCGCCTTGCGTGCCACCAGGCCGGCGGCGATCAGCACCGCCGGGTTGGAGGTGTTGGTGCAGGAGGTGATCGCCGCGATCACCACGTCGCCGTGGCCGATCTCGTAGTTGCTGCCGGCGACGGCGGCCTTGGTGCCGACATCGTTGGCGGGAACGCCGAGGCTGCGGGTCAGCTCGGCGGTGAAGGCGCTCGCGGCGTCCTTCAGCGCGACGCGGTCCTGCGGACGCTTCGGCCCGGCCAGCGACGGCTCGACGCTGGCGAGGTCGAGCTCCAGCGTGTCGGTGAACACCGGCTCGGGGCTGGCGGCGTCGCGGAACATGCCCTGCGCCCGGAGATAGGCCTCGACCAGCTTGATCCGATGCGGATCGCGGCCGGTCTGCTGCAGATAGTCCAGGGTCAGGGCGTCGACCGGGAAGAAGCCGCAGGTGGCGCCGTATTCCGGCGCCATGTTGCCGATGGTGGCGCGGTCGGCGACCGGCAGGTGGTCGAGCGCCGGGCCGTAGAACTCGACGAACTTGCCGACCACGCCGCGGCGTCGGAGCATCTGGGTGACGGTGAGCACGAGGTCGGTCGCGGTCGCCCCCTCGGGCAGCTTGCCGGTTAGGCGGAAGCCGATGACGTCGGGGATCAGCATGGCGATCGGCTGGCCGAGCATCGCCGCCTCCGCCTCGATGCCGCCGACGCCCCAGCCGAGCACGCCCATGCCGTTGACCATGGTGGTGTGGCTGTCGGTGCCGTAGAGCGTGTCCGGGTAGGCGTAGGTCTCGGCGCCGATGGTCGCGGTCCACACCGCCTGGGCGATGTATTCCAGGTTGACCTGGTGGCAGATGCCCGCCCCCGGCGGCACCACGGAGAAGTTCTCGAACGCCTCCTGGCCCCAGCGCAGGAAGGCGTAGCGCTCGCCGTTGCGCTCGAACTCGATCTCGACGTTGCGGGACAGCGAGTCCGCGGTTCCCGACACGTCGACCATCACCGAATGGTCGATCACCAGATCCACCGGCACCAGCGGGTTGACCTTCTGCGGATCGCCATGCAGCCGGGTGATGCCGTCGCGCATGGCGGCGAGATCGACCACCGCGGGCACGCCGGTGAAATCCTGCATCAGGATGCGCGCCGGCTTGAACGGCACCTCCCGGACGCTGCGACCCTGCTCGAGCCAGCCCGCCACGGAGTGCGCGTCGGCGACCCGGTAGGAACGGTCATCCTCGAAGCGCAGCACGTTCTCCAGCAGCACCTTCAGGCTGACCGGCAGCCGGCTGACATCGCCGATGCTGCTCTCGGCCGCCGGGATCGAGAAGTAATGGTAGGTGCGGCCCTCGACGTCGAGCGTCCGGCGCGTCTGCAGGCTGTCGTGACCGACCGATTTCATGCTGATCCCCTCCCAGGTGCGGACAGTCGTCGCACGGCGCCCGTCAACGGCTTGATAACCCGAACGGCCTAGAACATACGGATCCGTCTGCGCGAAACAAGCGTCTGCCGGAGCCCGCCATCACCGTCCAGTTCGACCCTGCCGGCCGGATCGAAGCGCGCGGGCTGGTGGTGTTCCGCGGCGAGCGGCTGGTGCTGGACGCGATCGACCTGGCCTGCGCCGCCGGCGAGGCGCTGCTGCTGACCGGGCCGAACGGCGCCGGCAAGTCGACGCTGCTGCGCGTGCTGGCCGGGCTGCGCGCGGCGGATGCCGGCAGCCTGCTCTGGAACGGCGCGCCGGTGGCCGAGGACCGCATCGCCCACGCCAACCGCGTCGCCTATCTGGGCCACCAGGACGCGCTCAAGCCCGGCCTGACGCTGGCCGAGAACCTCCGCCTAGCCTGCCGTACCGGCGGC
>CAXUCM010000184.1:0-7412 GCA_964249315.1 uncultured Acetobacteraceae bacterium
CCTTCTACCTGATGTTCAACACGCGTCCGATCGGGCGCTACCACCTGCAGGTCTGCACGACCACGCCCTGCTGGCTGCGTGGCTCGGACGAGATCGTCGCCGCCTGCAAGTCGGCGAGCGGGGTGCCGAACTGGGAGGAGAACTCTCCGGACGGGCTGTTCACGATGACCGAGGTCGAGTGCCTCGGCGCCTGCGCGAACGCGCCGATCCTGCAGGTCAACGACGATTTCTACGAGGACCTGGACGGGCCTCGCACGGTGGCGCTGATTGAAGCGCTGCGCCGTGGCGAGACGCCTGCCGCCGGGTCCAGCATCGGGCGGCTCGCCTCGGCGCCGGAAGGCGGCCGGACCACGCTGCTCGAGCCTACACCGCCTACCGCGCCGCAGCCGGCGTGAGGATCCAGACATGTTGAACGACCGCGACCGCATCTTCACCAACATCTACGGCCAGGACGACGTGTTCCTGGCAGGCGCGCGCAAACGCGGCGACTGGGACGGCACCGCGGCGATCCTGGCGCGCGGACGCGACGCGATCATCGCCGAGATGAAGACCTCGAACCTGCGCGGACGCGGCGGTGCGGGTTTCCCGACCGGGCTGAAATGGTCGTTCATGCCGAAGGTCTCGGACGGGCGGCCGAGCTACCTCGTCATCAACGGCGACGAGAGCGAGCCCGGCACCTGCAAGGATCGCGAGATCCTGCGTCACGAGCCGCACAAGCTGATCGAGAGCGCGCTGATCGCCTCGTTCGCGATGGGCGCGCACACCTGCTACATCTACATACGCGGCGAATATCTCTCGGTGTCGCGCAACCTGCAGATCGCCATCGACGAGGCCTACGAGGCGGGGCTGATCGGCCGCAACGCCTGCGGCTCGGGCTGGGACTTCGACTTCCACATCCATCTCGGCGCCGGCGCCTATATCTGTGGCGAGGAGACGGCGCTGCTGGAGAGCCTGGAGGGCAAGAAGGGCCTGCCGCGGATGAAGCCGCCGTTCCCGGCGGCGATGGGCCTGTATGGCTGCCCGACCACGGTGAACAATGTCGAGAGCATCGCGGTGGCGTCGACCATCCTGCGTCGCGGCGGCGCCTGGTTCGCGAGCTTCGGCCGGCCGAACAATGTCGGCACCAAGCTGTTCGCGGTCTCCGGCCACGTGAACCGGCCCTGCGTGGTGGAGGAGGAGCTCGGCGTCTCGATGCGCGAGGTGATCGAGCGTCACGCCGGCGGCGTGCGCGGCGGCTGGGACAACCTGCTGGCGGTGATCCCGGGCGGCTGCTCGGTGCCGATCCTGCCGAAATCGGTGTGCGACACGGTGCTGATGGATTTCGACGCGCTGCGCGCGGAGAAGTCCGGGCTCGGCACCGCGGCGATGATCGTGATGGACCGATCGACCGACGTCGTGCGGGCGATCGCCCGGTTTGCCCGCTTCTTCAAGCATGAGAGCTGCGGCCAGTGCACGCCCTGTCGCGAGGGCACCGGCTGGATGATGCGGATGATGGACCGGATGGTCGAGGGACGCGCCGAGCTCGACGAGATCGACATGCTCGAACAGGTCACCCGGCAGATCGAGGGTCACACCATCTGCGCGCTGGGCGATGCCGCGGCCTGGCCGATCCAGGGCCTGATCCGGCATTTCCGGCCGGTGATGGAAGAGCGGATCGCGGCGTACCGGAATGCGCATCCCGGCGGGCGGCTGGCGGTGACGCCGACGAACCTGCCGGTGGCGGCGGAGTAGCGGACATGGCGAAGGTGACTGTCGACGGGATCCAGGTCGAGGTGGCGAACGGCTCCTCGGTGCTGCAGGCCTGCGAGGCGGCGGGCAAGGAAATCCCGCGTTTCTGCTACCATGAGCGGCTGTCGATCGCCGGCAACTGCCGGATGTGCCTGGTCGAGGTGGAGCGCGCGCCGAAGCCGGTGGCGTCCTGCGGCTACCCGGTGATGGACGGGATGGTGGTGCGCACCGACACCGAGGTCGTGCGTCGGGCGCGCCGCGCGGTGATGGAATTCCTGCTGATCAACCATCCGCTGGACTGTCCGATCTGCGACCAGGGCGGCCAGTGCGACCTGCAGGACCAGGCCTACGGCTACGGCTCGGATCATTCGCGCTTCGCCGAGAACAAGCGCGCGGTGAAGGACAAGTATCTCGGCCCGCTGATCAAGACGGTGATGACGCGCTGCATCCAGTGCACGCGCTGCGTCCGTTTCGCCACCGAGGTCGCCGGCGTGCCCGAGCTCGGCGCCACCTCGCGCGGCGAGAACATGGAGATCACCACCTATGTCGAGCAGTCGCTGACCTCGGAGCTGTCGGGCAACATGATCGACATCTGCCCGGTGGGAGCGCTGACCTCGAAGCCCGACGCCTTCGTGGCGCGTCCGTGGGAGCTGAACAAGACCGACAGCATCGACGTGACCGACGCCGTCGGCACCAACATCAACGTGCAGGCGCGCGGGCCGGAAGTGCTGCGGATCCTGCCGCGGACCAACGACGCGGTGAACGAGGAGTGGATGGGCGATCGCGGCCGCTTCTCGCTCGACGGGCTGAAGCGGCGGCGGCTGGATCAGCCCTGGCTGCGCGTCGGCGGCAAGCTGCAGAAGGCGAGCTGGCAGGACGCGTTCGTCGCCATCGCGCGCCGGCTCGACGGCGTGCCGGGCGAGCGCATCGGCGCGATCGCCGGCGACCTGTGCGACGCCGAGAGCATGCTGGCGCTGAAGGAGCTGATGGGCGCACTCGGCTCGGGCAATCTGGACTGCCGGCAGGACGGCTCGCGCATCGACACCGCGCGGCGCGAGTTCTACCTGTTCAACAGCTCGATCGCCGGCATCGAGGAGGCCGACGCGCTGCTGCTGGTCGGCTGCGACCCGCGCCACGACGCGGCGGTGCTGAACGCGCGCATACGCAAGCGGTATTTGGCCGGCGGCTTCCCGATCGGCTTCATCGGCACGGCCGCGCACGACATGACCTATCCGATGACGATGCTCGGCAACCGACCGTCGGTGCTCGGCGGGCTGCTCGACGGCTCGCTCGAGTTCGGCGGGCTGCTGCGTGCGGCCAAGCGTCCGATGATCGTGCTGGGGCAGGCGGCGCTGGCGCGCGAGGATGCGGCGGCGATCCAGGCGGCATGCTGGCAGCTCGCGCGCGACGTCGGCGCGCTCAGCGCCGAGTGGAACGGCTACAACGTGCTGCACCAGGCGGCGAGCCGGGTCGCAGGCCTGGATATGGGCTTCGTGCCGGCGCCGGGGGGGCGCTCGGTCGCCGGCATGATGAGCGGCGGGGTCGACGTGCTCTGGCTGCTTGGCGCCGACGAGTTCCATCCGGCGCGGATCGGCCCCGAGACGTTCGTGATCTACCAGGGCCATCACGGCGACGCGAGTGCGGCGCATGCCGACGTGATCCTGCCCGGCGCGAGCTACGTCGAGAAGCCGGGCACCTACGTCAACACCGAGGGCCGGGTGCAGCGCGCCTTCAAGGCGGTGTTCGCGCCGGGCGAGGCGAAGGAGGATTGGCGCATCCTGCGCGCCGCCTCCGAGGCGCTCGGCCGTACGCTGCCCTATGACAGCATCGAGGCGCTGCGCGCGCGGCTGGAGGCGGTGAACCCGGTGTTCGCGCGCAGCGGGCTGCCGCGCTTCGGGGTGACGGACCTGACCGGGCCCGCCGGCGATGCGGGCGCCCTGGGCACGGCGCCGTTCGCGGCGGGGGCGGCGGACTACTACCAGACCAACGCGATCAGCCGGGCGAGTGCCACGATGGCGGAGTGCTCGCGGGTGATCACGGCGCCGCGACTGCAGACGGCCGCGGAGTAGGGTCGGGTGCGCCACTTCTTCCTCGACACCGATCTCGGGCTGCTGATCCTGACGGCGCTGGAGACGCTGGCGATGCTGGTGCCGCTGCTGCTCGGGGTCGCCTACCTGACCTATGCCGAGCGCAAGGTGCTGGCGGCGATCCAGCTGCGGAAGGGGCCGAACACGGTCGGTCCGTTCGGGCTGCTGCAGGCGTTCGCCGATGCGATCAAGATGATCACCAAGGAGACGGTGATCCCGTCGGGCGCCAACCGCGCGCTGTTCCTGCTGGCGCCGCTGCTGACGTTCGGGCTGGCGATGACGGCCTGGGCGGTGATCCCGTCCAACAACCATTGGGCGGTGGCCGACATCAATGTCGGCATCCTGTACCTGTTCGCGATCTCCTCGCTCGGCGTCTACGGCATCCTGATCGCCGGCTGGGCGAGCAACTCGAAATACGCCTTCATGGGCGGACTGCGTTCGGCGGCGCAGATGGTCAGCTACGAGGTGTCGATCGGGCTGGTGATGGTCTCGGTGCTGCTCTGCGTCGGCAGCCTGAACCTGAACGACATCGTGCTGGCGCAGCGCAGCGTCTGGTTCGCGGTGCCGATGTTCCCGATCTTCGTCGTGTTCTTCATCTCGGCGCTGGCGGAGACCAACCGGGCGCCGTTCGACCTGCCGGAGGGGGAGAGCGAGCTGGTCGCCGGCTTCTTCGTCGAGTACAGCTCGCTCGCCTTCGGTCTTTTCTTCCTCGGCGAGTATGCCAACATGTTCCTGATGAGCGGGATGACCACGATCCTGTTCCTGGGCGGCTGGCTGCCGCCGATCGGGATCGCGCCGTTCACCTGGATCCCGGGTCCGCTCTGGCTGATCGCCAAGATCCTGTTCGTGCTGTTCGTGTTCATCTGGGTGCGCGGCACCTTTCCCCGCTTCCGCTACGACCAGCTGATGCGCCTGGGCTGGAAGATCTTCCTGCCGTTCTCGCTCGCCTGGATGATACTCACGGCTGCCTTCCTCATGGCCACCGGCCTACTCCCGCATGGAGGACCCTCGTGATCGGGGTCTGGGGCCGTCACGCGAAGACGTGCTCCGCACGACGGCGCCGGCGGGTCCAGGGCAGAGCCCTGGCCTTAAACTGAAAGAACCAAGATGCCCGTACTAGACCGCACCGCCCGCTCATTCCTGCTGCTGGAACTGATCGCCGGCATGGGCACGACGCTGCGCTACATGTTCAAGCCGAAGGTGACGCTGAACTATCCGCACGAGAAGGGCACGCTGTCGCCGCGCTTCAAAGGCGAGCACGCGCTGCGCCGCTATCCGAACGGCGAGGAGCGCTGCATCGCCTGCAAGCTGTGCGAGGCGGTGTGCCCGGCGGAGGCGATCACCATCGAGGCGGAACCCCGCGAGGACGGCTCGAGGCGCACGACGCGCTACGACATCGACATGACCAAGTGCATCTATTGCGGCCTGTGCGAGGAATCCTGCCCGGTGGACGCGATCGTCGAGGGGCCGAACTACGAGTTCGCCACCGAGACGCGCGAGGAGCTGATGTACGACAAGGACAAGCTGCTGGCGAACGGCGATCGCTGGGAGAGCGTCCTGGCACGACGGCTGGAGCAGGACGCGCCGTACCGATGATCACGCAGCTCGCCTTCTACGTCTTCGCGGCCATCCTGGTGCTCTCCGCCGTGATGGTGGTCGGCGCGCGGAACCCGGTGCATTCGGTGCTGTTCCTGATCCTGGCCTTCTTCAATGCGGCCGGGCTGTTCCTGATCGCCGGGGCGGAGTTCCTGGCGATGATCCTGGTGATCGTCTATGTCGGCGCGGTCGCGGTGCTGTTCCTGTTCGTCGTGATGATGCTCGACGTGGATTTCTCGCCGACGCGCGAGGGGCTGCAGCGCTACTTTCCGGTCGGGCTTGCCATCGGGCTGGTGCTGCTGGCCGAGATCGGGCTCGGGATCGGGCACTGGCGCATCGCGCCGGACGTGCGCGACCTGCCGCACGCGCATGTCGCGGGGGCGGCGAGCAACACCGAGGCGCTGGGTCGGCTGATCTATACGGACTATGTGGTCCTGTTCCAGGCCTGCGGGCTGGTGCTGCTGGTGGCGATGATCGGGGCCATCGTGCTGACGCTGCGCGAGCGGCCGGTGGCCAAGCGTCAGAACGTCGCGCGCCAGCATGCGCGCGTGCCGGCCGATACGCTGGAGATGATGACGCTCGGGCTGGGCCAGAGCACCAGCGAGAATGGCGGCTTCCTGCGCAGCAAGGATACGGCGCCGATCCTGACCGATGCAGGCCGGCGGGAAGGCTGATCCATGCCCGGCATCGCCAGCGTGGGCCTCGCGCCCTACCTCGTGGTCAGCGCCATGCTGCTGGTCCTGGGGGTGTTCGGCATCTTCCTGAACCGCAAGAACATCATCACCATCATGATGTCGATCGAGCTGATCCTGCTCGCCGCCAACCTCAACCTGGTGGCGTTCTCGGCCGCCCTCGGCGACCTGTCCGGTCAGGTGTTCACGCTGTTCGTGCTGACCATCGCCGCGGCGGAGGCGGCGATCGGGCTCGCCATCGTCACGGTGTATTTCCGCAATCGCGGCTCGATCGAGGTCGAGGATGCCAGATCGATGAAGGGCTGACGGCGGCATGATATCAGGGCTGTTCGCGGTCGCGGTGTTCGCGCCGCTGCTCGGGGCGATCGTCGCGGGTCTGTTCGGGGCCGTGATCGGCGATCGCGCGGCGCAGCTGGTCAGCATCGGCCTGATGGTGGCGGCGTCGATCTGCGGGGTCGCGGCACTCGCGCTCGGCCTGCAGCAGGGATCGCCGACGCTGGCGGTGCCGATCTCCGACTGGGTGCAGGCGGGCGGCTTCCACGCGCCCTGGATGCTGCGCTTCGACGCGCTGTCGGCGGAGATGGTGGCGATGGTCACCGTGGTCTCGACCCTGATCCACGTCTACAGCGTCGGCTACATGGCGGGCGAGACCAGCCCGACGGCGCGCTTCTTCTCCTACCTGTCGCTGTTCAGCTTCGCGATGCTGATGCTGGTGAGCTCGGACAACCTGATCCAGCTGTTCTTCGGCTGGGAGGGCGTCGGCCTCGCAAGCTACCTGCTGATCGGCTACTGGTACGACCGGCCGAACGCGCAGGCGGCGGCGAACAAGGCGTTCGTGGTCAACCGCATCGCCGACCTGTTCTTCATGGTCGGCATCGCGCTGACCTTCATCCAGTTCGGCACGGTCAGCTACGACAACATCTTCGCGCTGGTGCCGGCGCACCAGCAGGCGGCGTACCACCTGTTCGGCACCGACATGCGCGCCTACGAGGTGATCGGGGTGCTGCTGTTCATCGGCGCTATGGGCAAGTCGGCGCAGTTGTTCCTGCACACCTGGCTGCCGGACGCGATGGAAGGCCCGACCCCGGTGTCGGCACTGATCCATGCCGCGA
This sequence comes from uncultured Acetobacteraceae bacterium, assembly GCA_964249315.1. Classification (GTDB taxonomy): domain Bacteria; phylum Pseudomonadota; class Alphaproteobacteria; order Acetobacterales; family Acetobacteraceae; genus Lichenicoccus. The sequence goes on from CAXUCM010000184.1 coordinate 7,216, forward strand.
CCATGGTCACCGCCGGCGTGTTCCTGATGGCGCGGATGTCGCCGCTGATCGAGTTCGCGCCCGTCGCCAAGACGATCGTGGTCGTGATCGGCGCCTCGACCTGCTTCTTCGCCGCCACCGTCGGCCTGGTGCAGCCCGACATCAAGCGCACCATCGCCTACTCGACCTGCTCGCAGCTCGGCTACATGTTCATCGCC
>CAXUCM010000185.1:0-7412 GCA_964249315.1 uncultured Acetobacteraceae bacterium
CCAGGGCTCTGCCCTGGACCCGCTCAAGGCGAAGCCTTGAGAATCCACTTATAAGGGGTTTCCGAGGGGGAAGCCGTTGGCGGGATCGAGCCGCGAAGCGGATCGATGGGCGGAGCCACGAGTTTGACCTCCGGCATGTCCGTATTTACACGGGATCGAACTCGACTGGTGCGGGTGGTCGGGGTCGAACCGACACTCCTTGCGGAACCGGATTTTGAGTCCGGCGCGTCTACCAATTCCACCACACCCGCGTCACGCCACCCGGCTTCTAATCCATTTTCAGCCTTCGATCAAAGAGCGGATGCGCGCCTGATCAGCCGCATTCATTGCATTGTAGACGACCAGACCGAGGTCCGGCCGGCCGTCCACGGCGAAGGCGGAGTGTTCCAGAGCGATCGGTCCGAGCTCGGGATGGCGCAAATGCTTCACCCCGTCACCGTGCGTGCGCACGTCGTTCTCACGCCACATCGAGGCGAACTCCGGACTCGAGCCGCAGAGTTCGTCGACGAGCGGCGTGATCTCGACATCGGCCCCGGCACGGGCGGCGTCGATGCGGAAGGCGCCGACCACGAAGCGGGCGGTGGCTCGCCATTCGAGCTGCGCCGCGCGAACCCGGCTGTCCCTGAAGATCATGCGCAGGATATTGCGCTGCCCGGGCGGCAACGCGCCGTAATCGGTGAAGATCGCGGCGGCCGCACGGTTCCAGGCGACGACGTCCCACGTCGCCGTCCGCACGATCGCGGGGCTCTCGGTGAGCGCGTCGAGCAGGCGCTGCAGTCGCGGCGGAATCGCGTCGCTGCCGCGATACTGCACGTCCGGCGGCCGCCCGAGTCCGATCAGGAACAGGTGCTCCCGCTCCACATCGCTCAGCGCGAGCGCCCGTGCGATCCGGTCGAGCACGTCCGCCGACGGACTGCCGCCACGGCCCTGCTCCAGCCAGGTATACCAGGTCGCGCTGATGTTGGCGCGCAGGGCAACCTCTTCGCGGCGCAGGCCCGGCGTCCGGCGCCGGCCGGCAGCGACCCCGAACGACGCGGGGTCGAGCCTGGTGCGTCGGTTCCGGAGATAGGCGCCGAGCGAGTTGCTGTCGGGCATGGCGGCACACCCTGTTAGCGACGATACCGGAATATGCTCACGACTTTAACGGCGTGCGCGGGAGGGCGACAATGGGCGCGTCACTCTTGGAGACGTAGCACATGCGGGTATTCGTGACCGGCGCCACCGGATGGGTCGGCTCCGTCCTGGTCGAGGAACTGCTCGGTGCCGGCCATCAGGTGACGGGTCTCGCCCGTTCCGACGACAAGGCGGCCCTGCTCGCGGCGAGCGGGGCGACGGTGCTGCGCGGCACGCTCGACGATCTCGACACCCTCCGCGGCGCCGCGTCCGCCGCCGATGCGGTGGTCCATACGGCGTTCAACCACGACTTTTCCCGGTTTGCCGAGAATGCCGAGCAGGACCGACGCGCGATCGAGACGCTGGGCGCCGGCCTGGCCGGATCGGACCGGCCGCTCCTGGTCACCTCCGGCCTCGCCCTGCTCGCCCCCGGCCGGATCGCGACCGAGGCGGACGAGCCCCCGTCGGACCCTTCCTACCCGCGCCGGTCGGAAGCGGCGGCGAAGGCGCTGGCGACACGCGGCGTGCGCGCCGCGACCGTCCGGCTCGCACCGTCGGTACACGGCATCGGCGATCACGGCTTCATGCGGATCCTGATCGGTCTGGCCCGCGAGAAGGGCGTCGCCGCCTATATCGGCGAGGGCCTGAACCGCTGGCCCGGCGTGCATCGGCTGGATGCCGCGCGGCTGTACCGGCTCGTGCTCGAGCAGGGCGCGACCGAACCCGCCTATCACGCGGTCGCGGACGAGGGCGTGCCCTTCAAGGAGATCGCCGCGGTGATCGGCCGCCGGCTCGGCCTGCCGGTGGCGTCGCGAGGTCGCGAGCATTTCGGCTGGTTCGCGGACTTCGCCGGCGCCGACATGCCGGCGTCGAGCGAGCGCACGCGCTCGCTGCTCGACTGGACGCCGACCGGGCCGGACCTGCTCACCGACCTCGACCAGCCCGGCTACGACGCGGCATGACGACGCTCGAAGGCAACCGCGTGGTGGTCATCGGCGGCGGCTCGGGCATCGGCTTCGCGGTCGCCGAGCTGGCGCGCGGCCTGTATTTCATGTCCGACGGCTACGCGACGGGCCAGGTCCTGCCCGTCGATGGTGGCGGCCCGGTGGTCTGACGGCGGTCTCGTCAGGCGTGGATGCCGCATTCCACCTTGAAGGTGCCGGCCCAGCGTCCGGCACGGCCGTCCTCGCCGTTCGCCACCGAGCGGGTGCAGACCGAGCAGCCGATCGACGGGTAGCCGCGCTCGACCAGCGGATGCCGCGGCAGCCGGCGTTCCGCGAACTCCGCCGCGATCCGCTCGGCACCCCAGTCCGCCAGCGGATTGAGCTTCACCTGGTCGCCGACGCGCTCGATCAACGGCAGCGTCGCACGGGTCGACGACTGGAAGCGCTTGCGCCCGGAGATCCACGCGTCGAACGGCACCAGTGCGCGTTCCAGCGGCTCGACCTTGCGCAGCCCGCAGCATGCGTCCTGGTCGTAGTGCCAGAGCTCGCCGGTCGGGTCGCGCTGCTGCAACGCCTGCGCGCGCGGTGTCACGTCGCGCACGTCGGTCAGGCCGAGATGGCTCGCGAGCTCGTCGCGATACGCCAGGGTCTCCGGGAAGTGCTTGCCGGTCTCCAGGAAGATCACGGGAACGGACGGATCGATCCCCGCCACGATCGCGAGCAGCACCGCGGACTCGGCGCCGAACGAGGAGACGATTGCGATGCGTCCGCGGAACGCCTCCCGGACCGCGTGCACCAGCACGGCATGACTCGTCGCGCCGGCCTGCTGCATGCGACGCAACGCCCGCTCCGAGCTCGTCGAAGCGTCCGAGCCGAAATCCTGCGTGGGGTCCGCCAGGGCGGGAGACACATCCATCTCGAACATCACGACCCTTGTGCACTGCCGAATATAGCGAACGCACGCTCGGCTGTCAGGGTTTAAGCGGACCAACAAGGCAGCATTGTGTTTCTGTTGCAGCTTTGCCGCGACGCGCGATCAGCGCCTCAGCACGTTCGCCGTCACCGAGCTTGCGAACGCGGTCGAATCAACGTCTTCCGGTATCAAGCCGACCAGTTTCAACTCGTCGGTGTATTGTGCAATCTGGTTGCGTAGATCCCGCCCGGTCGGATGGACGTTGCTCCCCTCCGCCTGCAGCATCTGCCCAGCCTGCAACCTGGTCATCGTCGGATCCCGCGACGCGAGCAGGACGCTGACCTCGTCCGGGTGCCTGGCCGCCCAGATCGCGGCGTCCTGCATCGCCAGCGTGATCGCCAGCGCCGCGTTCGGATCCTGCTGCACCAGCCGGTCGTGCAGGCCGAGCACCCGGCTGACCCGGACCGCGTAGCTGCCCGAGCGGCTGCTCGCGAGTTCGTCCAGATGCAGCGCCAGACGCAGCTGCCAGATCGCCGGATCATGGCCGGCGATGGCCTGCACCTGGCCCTCCGCCAGCGCCAGGCCGAGGGCCTCGCGCGGCATCGTGCGCCAGTCGATGTCGGTCGCCGGGTTCATCCCCTTGCGACGCATCATGATCGAGAAGAATAATCGGTCCGCCTGATCGCTCGGAGCGATGCCGATCGCGTGGTGGAACACATCCTCAATCCGGTGCAGCCGTGCATGCCGCGCCACCAGCAGACGCGAGCTGCCGGCCTGCAGGCCGCAGACCAGGCGCGCCGGCAGGCCGCCCTGCAGCCGCGGCAGCCAGGACAGCGCGGCCGCGATCGCGCCGTCCGCCTGGCCGGACTGCACCGCGTCGAGCGCCTCGCGGCCGGACGACACCGACGGGGTGAAGCCGATATCGAGATTGTAGCGCCCGAAGATGCCCTGATCCTGGGCCGCCAGCAGCACCGGATCACGGTGCGGGCCGGCTGCCGCCAGCACCAGACGGCGCGGCTTGTAGTCCGGCCGTGCGCGCTTGTCCTTGTGCGGATGGCGGATCTGGTTGCGCACCACCAGGGCGCCCGCGACGGCCGCGCCGAGGACCGGGAATCCGGTGCGCAGCAGGCGGCGTCGCTCGAGCAAATCCATCCTCGTCTCCCCGAGCCGCAGGACTTTACATCCGCCTCGGCGCGTCGCTATACGGTCCCGCGCTGATCCCGGATAGCTCAGTTGGTAGAGCAAGCGGCTGTTAACCGCTCGGTCGTAGGTTCGAGTCCTACTCCGGGAGCCATCCCGGCTGCTTGGCAAAATCCTGCGGATCGGCAAGAAGATCCCATGACCGCACATGCAGCGCCGCTGGCCGGCCGAGTCGAGTTCGAGGCGCTGGAGCGCGTCGACATCCGCGTCGGCACGGTGTCCGACGCCAGGCCGTTCCCGGAGGCGCGCAAGCCCGCCATCCGGCTCTGGATCGATTTCGGGCCGGCGCTCGGGATCAAGTGCTCCTCGGCGCAGCTGACCCGGCACTACACGCCCGATCAGCTGATCGGGCGGCAGGTCTGCGCCGTGGTCAACCTGCCGCCGCGGCAGATCGGTCCGTTCATCAGCGAGGTGCTGACCCTCGGCATGCCGGATGCCTCCGGCGAGCCGGTGCTGATCCGCCCCGACCACAAGGTTCCGGATGGCGGGAGGCTGTTCTGAATGGCGGTCAGCTACGCCACCGTGACCTGGGACCAGCTGCATCGCGACGCCCGACTGCTGGCCGAGACGCTGATGCCGCGCGGTCCGTGGAAGGGCATCGTGGCGATCACCCGCGGCGGGCTGATCCCGGCCGCGATCATCGCGCGCGAACTGGATTGCCGTCTGGTCGAGACGATCTCGGTGGTCACCTACGACGAGGAGCAGGCCAGCGCGCCGCGGATCGTCAAGCACCCGTCCGCAGCGGGCCAGGGCGAGGGCTACCTGATCATCGACGACCTGGTCGATTCCGGGGTGACCGCGCAGCTGGTGCGACGGGCGCTGCCGCATGCCTACTTCGCCTGCCTCTACGCCAAGCCCGCCGGACGCGCCGCCACCGACAGCTTCGTGGTCGAGGTGCCGCAGGAGACCTGGATCCTGTTTCCGTGGGACACCGCACCGCTGTTCGTACCGCCGCTGGCCCGCGCGCGGGCATGATCGCCACCGAACAGGCGAGTCCGCGGTTCGTCGAGTTCGATGCCTGGCCGGTCGCGACCCAGATCGCCGCCCTCTACGAGAGCCAACTCGACGCGCTGGCGGCGATCCGCCCTGCCCTGCCCGCGATCGAGCGGGCGGCGTCGGCGTCGATCCTGCGGCTGCGGTCCAGCGAGACCGGGCGCCTGGCCTATGTGGGGGCGGGGTCGTCGGCGCGCCTCGGTGCCCAGGACGGCGCCGAGCTGGAGCCGACCTTCGACTGGCCGCCATCGCGCCTGCTGCTGCTGATCGCGGGTGGGCCCGAGGCGCTGACCCGCGCGGTGGAGGATGCCGAGGACGACGCGTCGGCGGCCATGGCGGCCGTGCGGGCGCACGAGGTGGGCCCGGACGACGTGATGATCGCGCTGGCGGCGAGCGGGGCGACGCGCTTTACCTGCGCCTGCCTGCAGGCGGCGCGCGCGGCCGGGGCACTGTCGATCGGCATCGCCGGCAGCCCGGAGACGCCGCTGCTGCTCCAGGCGGAGCACGCGATCCTGGTCGAGACCGGAGCGGAACCGATCGCCGGCTCCACCCGGCTCAAGGCGGGCACGGCACAGAAGGTGGTGCTGAACCTGCTCTCCACCACGATCATGACCGGGCTCGGGCGGGTGCATGCCGGCCGCATGGTCGATATGCGGGTGCGCAACGACAAGCTGCGCCGCCGGGCGGTGGCCATGGTCTCGGCGATCTCGGGATGCGAGCCGGAGACGGCTCGGCACGCACTGGCCGCCTGCGCGATGCGGGTGAAGCCGGCGATCCTGGTGGCGCGTGGTCTCAGCGCCACTGCGGCGCAGGAGCTGCTGGCGGCGCATCGGGGCAACCTGCGTGCGGCTTTAGGGGCGCTTTAGCAAGGCCAGGGGTTTCACCCCTGGACCCCGATCAAAGGCTCGCCTTTGAAATCCTTTTGTTTATGGAAGTTCGGGGTGCTTGCAAGACGAGGGGCGCGCCCATAGCTTCCGGCTCGGTGCGGGGCGTGGCGCAGCCTGGTAGCGCGCGTGTTTTGGGTACACGAGGCCGCCGGTTCGAGTCCGGCCGCCCCGACCAGGTCAGGGAGTGGGACGATGCGGGCGCGGATCTTCAAGGAGCCAAAGACCTCGATGCAGTCGGGCCAGGCCAACACCCATGACTGGGTGCTGGAATACGGCCAGTCGACGCCGCGGCGGACCGACCCGCTGATGGGCTGGAGCGGCAGCGGCGACATGGCCAGCCAGGTCCGCCTGAAGTTCCCGACCCAGGAGGAGGCGGTGGCCTACGCCGAGCGCGAGGCGATCGCCTACGATCTCGAGCTGCCGAGCCCGCGGATCCGCAAGCCGAAGGCCTATGCCGACAACTTCCGCGCCGACCGGCTGCAGAACTGGACGCACTAGGGTCCTGCCGACGGCCTCGTCTTGCGCGCCCTTAGCTCAGTTGGATAGAGCAATAGCCTTCTAAGCTATGGGTCACTGGTTCGAATCCAGTAGGGCGCGCCAACCCTCGGCTGACCGCGATCCGGGTCAGGAGCCGATGATGCGACGTATGATCGGCACGATCGCCTCCGCCATCGCCTCGTGCGCCGGAGTGCCGGGGTGGGTGTTGTCGGGCGACTGCCATCGCGCCTGGTAGTTGGCGATCGCGGCGCCGTCCCCCAGCAGGCGGTTCAGGTCGAGCACGAACTCTCCCTGTGAGGCGAGTTCGGCGCATCGATACGCCGATGACAGTCTCGCGGTTTCCGCACCGGGAGAGCCCATCTTGGTCGCTTGCGGCACCGCGGAGAGGAAGATCGGCACGCCTCCCTGACGCCGCACCAGCTCACCGTAGTTCATCGCCCGTCCCCATGCGGCGTCCGCCGCGGCGACGGATGCCGCGGGGCTAGAAGCCGACGACACGTCGTTGCCCGACCAGGTCTGGATCAGCACCACCGCGACGTCCGCATGCTTCAGGTCGCTCACCGCCGACTGGTAGAAGTTCAGCGACGGTTCGCCCCCGGAGGCGGATTGCAGCAACGACACTGGACGAGCAGGGGACGAAGCGGCCGCGCAGCACAAGGTCGCCACGCCGGTATGGTCGCGGATCTTCTCCCCGGACTGGAAGCCGACCCCCTGGAGGATGCTGTCGCCGACCGCCTGGACCGTTGCGCTACCGACGCGGGACTGGAACTGCACGCCGTAGACCAAACCGATGCCGTAACCGAGGATCTGCTCCGAGGCTGTGAATTTTCTCTGATCTCTGATTCACTTCAAGCGGTGTGGTCA
>CAXUCM010000186.1:0-7345 GCA_964249315.1 uncultured Acetobacteraceae bacterium
GCCCTGGACCCGCTCAAGGCTCAGCCTTGAGAATCCGTTTGGTGGTAGGGCTTCGTCAGAACGTCGGCGGCGTGGAGGCGGTGACAAGACGGCAGATCTCGCCGCCGGGATTGCGGAAGCGATGCGGGATCCGGCTCTGGAAATAATAGGCATCGCCGGCGCGCAGCACCGCGCGCTGATCGCCGACGGTGACCTCGAGGCTGCCGCTGATCACCAGGCCGCCTTCCTCGCCGTCATGCTGCAGCAGCACCTTTCCCGAATCCGATCCCGGCGCGTAGGTTTCCGACAGGATCTGCAGCGCCTTGCCGGTCAGATCGGCGCCGACCTGACGGTAGGAGACGCCGCCGCGACCGATCTCGGTAAGCTCGGCCGCCGCGTAGAAGGTCTTCGGCGGCTCGGCCTCGTCGAGCGCGAAGAACTCGGAGAGCTTCATCGGCAGGCAGTCGAGGATCCGCTTGAGCGAACCGACCGACGGATTGATCGTGTTCGACTCGATCAGCGAGATGGTGGCGTTGGCGATGCCGGCCTGCCGGGCCAGCTTGCGCTGCGAAAGTCCGTGACGCCTGCGCACGTCGCTGAGGCGAGCGCCGAGATCCATCGCGGGAACCTCCAACGTTGATCCTGTCGATTATCATGAACACTATGAACATCCGACACCCTGCCTGGCAAGGCGTCGAGCGGACTTGATGCCCGACTCGTTCTCCATGTATCGTGATCGGGTCGAACAACCGTGTGGGCGGCCCGGCAATTATGTTGAACGTTGAGATGGATTTCAAAGGCTTCGCCTTTGATCGGGTCCAGGGGTGAAACCCCTGGCCTTTCGTCGCTTCAGGGCGATCGGCTTTCACGACCTGGCCCTCGTGCCGGCGGGCCTGATCGGCGTCTGCGGCGTGGCGCTGACGCTGGCCCTGGTGGTGCTGCTCAGCCTGCGCGCCGATGACGGTTCGCTGCTCGGGCGGAGCTTCACGCTCGACAATTATCGTGCGCTGCTGGCGCCGCTCTATTCGCGGGTGATGCTGCGGTCCGTGCTGATTGCCGGCTCGGCGAGCGGGCTGACCATCCTGCTCGCCTACCCGGCCGCCTACTTCATCGCCATGCATGCGGGCCGGCGGCGGGCGCTGTGGCTGTCGCTGGTGACGCTGCCGTTCTGGACCAGCTACCTGCTGCGCGTGTTCGCCTGGAAGGCGATCCTCGGCTATAACGGCGCGCTGAACTCGGCGCTGATGCAGCTCCGGCTGGTCGCGTCGCCGCTGCAGGGGCTGCTCTACCGGCCGCCGGCGGTGGCGATCACGCTGGCGCATGCCTATGCCGCCTTCGCGGTGCTGCCGATCTTCGCCAGCCTGCGCGCGATCGATCCCCGCCTGGCCCAGGCCGGGAGCGATCTCGGCGCCGGCCCGGTCGAGGTGTTCCTGCGCATCGTGCTGCCGCTGTCGCTGCCGGGAGTCGCGGCCGCGTTCGCCATCGTCTTCATCCCGACGCTTGGCGACTATGCCACGCCGACCCTGGTCGGCGGACTCGCCAGCACGATGATCGGCAACCTGATCCAGGCGCAGTTCTCCAGCGTCGGCGACTGGCCGTTCGGCTGCGCGCTGGCGGTGGCGGTGATGCTGGTGCTGATCCTGCCGGTGGCGGCGGTCGGCGCGCTGCTGCGCGCACGCGGGGCGCGCGCGTGACGCGGCCGCTGCTGCGAGGCTATGCCTGCCTGTACCTGGTGTTCCTGTACGTGCCGGTGCTGCTGCTGCCGCTGTTCTCGTTCAATGCCTCGCCCTATGCCGCGTTTCCGATCCGCCACCTCACCTGGCACTGGTATGCGCAGCTCTGGGACGATGCCGGCGTCAAGGCGGCGCTGCTCGACAGCGTGCTCGCCGCGGCTCCGGCTGCCATCGTCGCGACCGCGTCCGGCACGCTCGCCGCCTACGCGCTGGTGCGCGGGCGCGGCACCGTGCGGCACCTGGTCGCAGCCCTGTCGGTGGCGCCGCTGCTGATCCCCGGCGTGATCCTCGGCGTCGCCCTGCTGATCGGCGCACGCATGCTCGGCCTCGCGCCGTCGCTGCCGGTGGTGGCGGCCGGCCAGGCGGTGCTGTGCATGCCGCTGTCGCTGATCATCATGCGCAGCCATTTCCGGGCCAGTGCGCCGAGCCTCGAGGAGGCGGCGCTCGATCTCGGCGCCAGCCGCGCGGGGATGTTCCTGCGCGTGGCGCTGCCGCTCGCGCTGCCGAGCCTGCTGTCCTGCCTGCTGCTTTCCTTCACCAGCTCGATGGATGAATTCGTGGTCAGCTTCTTCCTGGTCGGCACGCGACAGACGCTGCCGCTGTTCATCTGGGACCATCTGCGCTTTCCGACGCAACTGCCGCGGATGATGGCGCTCGGCTCGCTGCTGCTGCTCGGCTCGACCGTGCTGGCGCTGCTCGGCGACCGGCTGGCGCTGCGGCGGGCGCGGCATGTCTGAGCTTCGCGGCTTCCTGATCGTCCTGCTGCTGCTCGCGGGCGGGGTCGCGCGGGCGCAGGCGCCGCTCAGCTTCTACACCTGGAGCGGCTACGAACTGCCGCAGTTCCACGCGCAATACGACCGCGCCCATCCGGAGGGTGCGGCGATCACGGTGTTCGGCGAGGATGACGAGGCGTTCGCCAAGATCCGGTCGGGCTTCCATCCCGACATCGCGCATCCCTGCGTCGACAAGCTGCCGCGCTGGCGCGAGGCCGGACTGATCCAGCCGATCGACCCGAAGCGGATCCGCAACTGGGACCGGCTGTTCCCGGTGCTGCGCGCGCTGCCCGGCGTGAGCGAGGGCGGCCAGGTCTGGATGCTGCCCTGGGACTGGGCGAACACCTCGATCACCTATCGCACCGACCTCGTCGCCGGCCACCCGGACAGCTGGTCGCTGCTGTGGGATCCGCGCTACGAGCAGCGCCTGGCGATGATCGATGCGACGCACGATTCCTGGGTGGTCGGCGCGATGATGGCCGGGATCGACCCGTTCCGTGAAACTCCCGAGGACATCCGCAAGGTGGCCGCCCTGCTCAGCCGGCAGCTGCCGCTGATCCGCCTCTACACGACCGACATGACGTCGGTCGAGCAGGGCCTGGCCAGCGGCGAGGTGGTCGCGGCGATGACCTGGAACTCCTCCTACGTCAACCTGAAGAAGCAGGGCGTGCCGGTGGCCTTCATGAGCCCGAAGGAGAAGATGCTGACCTGGGTCTGCGGGCCGGTGATCCTCAAGGGCGCGCGCGATCTCGACCGGGTCTACGACTTCCTCAACGCGATGGCCTCCGACGAAGCCGGCATGGCGCTGATGCGCACCTACGGCTACGGCACCTCGAACCAGCGCGCCTTCGAGTCCGTGCCGGCGGCCGAGCGTGCCGGCATGGCGCTGCCGCAGGATCCCGAGCAGGCCCTGCGCGACACCGTCTTCATCCGGCCGATGCAGAATAGCGGCGCGATCTCGGCGGCGTTCCAGACGATGAAGGCGGGCGGCTGATGCGCGCGGCATGGCTCGCCGCCGCCCTGCTCTGCCTGTGCGGCGCGGGGCCGGCGGACGGTCCCGGACCGCTGCCGCAGGCCGAGCAGATCGACGTCACGACGCTGCCGCCGGCCGGGCCGCACCGCGTGCTGGTGACCGATGCGGTCGACAACCACGCCAAGGACGGCCGCGTCTACGTGGTCGACGCGGACCGCGCGCGCATGCTCGGCATGATCCCGGCGGCGTTCAACGCCAACATCGTCGCCGACCCGGCGGGCCAGCATTTCTATGTCGGCGAGACGATCTGGACGCGCGGCAATCGCGGCACCCGACAGGACCTGGTCTCGGTCTATGACAGCCGCACGCTGAACCTTGCCGACGAGATCAGCCTGCCCGGGCGGGCGCTGATCACCACCAAGAAGCAGGACATGGACATCAGCGCGGACGGGCACTGGGTCTACGTGTTCAACTTCACGCCGAGCGACTCCGTGCTGCTGGTCGACACCCGCACCCGCAAGGTGGCGGGTTCGGTCGACGTGCCGGGATGCGCGCTGGTGTTCGCCTGGGGCAATGCCGGCTTCAGCTCGATGTGCGCCGACGGCTCGCTGGCCAACGTCGACATCTCCGATCCGGCCAAGCCGGTGGTGACGCACACGCCCGCCTTCTTCGCGCCCGACCGGGACGCGGTGTTCGAGCAGAGCCCGACCGACCGCCGCAGCGGCCGGACCTTCTTCATCTCCTATACCGGGCTGGTCTACCCGGCGACGCTGGGGCCGCACGGCACGGTGGGCGAGCCCTGGTCGATCCAGGAGGCGGCCGGCCTGCCGCGCGCGCCGGACGCGCGCTCGCCGTTCCAGATCGCCTGGCGACCGGGCGGCTGGCAGCTCGCGGCACTGCATCGCAGCGACGGGCACCTGTTCGTGCTGATGCATCTCGGCACGTTCTGGACGCACAAGGCCGACGGTACCGAGATCTGGGAGCTCGACACCGCGCGGCACCGGCTGGTGCGCCGGCTGGCGCTGGCGGAGCCCTCCAGCCTGGTCGGCGTGACCCAGGACGCGTCGCCGCTGCTGTTCGAGGCGAGCGATGCCGGCGGCTTCCTGGTGCTGGACCCCGTCAGCGGCAAAGTGCTGCGCCGGATCGCCAAACTGGGCGATAACCTGCTCTTCACCATGGCCCAGGGGGAGTAGCCCGGCATGCTATCGACGATCGGGCCGCTCTTCTGCGCCGCGCTGGCGTGCGCGCTGCGGGTGGCGTTCGGCCTGCTGTTCCTGCACGCCGCCCGGGACAAGCTGCGCGATCCGCGCCGCTTCGGCGACACCGTGCTCGCGTACGACCTGCTGCCCGAGGCGCTGGGCCGGCACGCCGCATGGCTGCTGGTGTCGGCGGAACTGGTCGCCGCGGGGCTGCTGCTGTCGCAGCGATGCACGCTGCTCGCGGCCGGGCTGGCGACGGCGTTGCTGGCATTGTTCGCAGCCGTGATGGCGACCGGCCTGAGCCGCGGCCGTGCGGGCGCTGCCTGCGGCTGCCTGGCGGGACGGCGCCTGAGCCGGGCCGGCGTGCGCGCGACCGCGCTGCTGGTGCCGCTCGCCTGCTTCACCGCCTGGCCCTGGCACGGCGATGCCTACACATCGGTGCAGGCGGCGCTGGCCGGGCTGCTGCTGTTCGGGCTGCACGATGCCGCGTCGCGCCTGGGTGCGACGAGCCCGGGTGCGCGCGCGTGACCGGGCTGGTGCTGTCGCAAGCGCTGTGCTGGATCGTGATCGCCGCACTCTGCGCCGTGGTACTGGCGCTGGCGCGGCAGATCGGCGTGCTGCATGAGCGCATCGCGCCGGTGGGCGCGCTGGTCACCGATACCGGGCCGGCGGTGGGCCAGACGGTGCCGCGCATGGCGATGCGCACGCTCGACGGCGCGCCGTACGCGGTCGGCGGCGACGAGCCGGGCGGGGCGCCGCGCCTGCTGCTGTTCGTCGCCGCGGACTGTCCGATCTGCAAGCGGATCGTGCCGATCGCGCGCAAGCTGGCCGGCGCGGAGGCGATCCGCCTGGTGCTGATCGGCGACGGCGAGCCGGCGCCGCTGCGGGCGATGCGCGACCGCCTCGGCCTCGGCGACGCCGCCTTCGTGCACGGCGCCGAGATCGGCCTGGCGCTGCGGATCGGCAAGCTGCCCTACGCGGTGCTGCTCGATGCCGACGCCACGATCCGCGCCAAGGGCCTGGTCAACAGCCGCGAGCACCTGGAGAGCCTGCTGGTGGCGCGCGAGACCGGCCACGCCACGGTGCAATCCTTCCTGCAGGCACGGGAGCTGGCGCATGAACCGCACGACCGCGCGTAGCGGCATCGACCGCGTCGCCGAGCTGCTGTCGCGGCGGCTGGCGGCGACCAGCTCTCGACGCAGCCTGCTGGCACGGCTCGGCGCCTGGTGCGCGGCGGCGCCGGCCTTCCCGCTGCTCCCGGTCGCGCGTGCGCAGGCGGCCACCGCCGGACCGCCGACGCCGTTCGCCGCGTCGGCGCAGACCAGCGACGACACCCAGTGCAACTACTGGCGCTACTGCGCGATCGACGGCTATTTGTGCTCGGCCTGCGGCGGCGGCGTGCATAGCTGTCCGCCCGGGACGATGCCGTCGCCGACCTCCTGGATCGGCACCTGCTTTCATCCCGGCGACGGCAAGTCCTATCTTGTTGCGTATCGCGATTGCTGCGGCCAGGATGCCTGCACCCAGGCGATCTGCCTCGGCACCGACGGCGACGAGCCGGCATACCGACCGCAGGCCAACAACGACATCATCTGGTGCTATGGAGCGAGTTCGCTGATGTACAACTGCTCGACCTCGGTCATCGTCGGCATGGCCGAATGAGGACGGCGCTCATCGCGACCGGGGTGCTGGGCGGGATGGCTCTGACGGCCGGGGGCTCAGCCCAGGCGGCGACCGGTCAGGCGGTCTATGCCGCCAACTGCACGGTCTGCCATCAGGCGTCGGCCGCCGGCGCGCCGGGACAATATCCGCCGTTGAAGGGCCGCATCGACAAGATCGCATCGACCCCGGAGGGTCGGCACTATTTGTCCGAGGTGCTGGTCTACGGCATGGTCGGCCGCATCGAGGCGGGGGGCGCGCCCTATGTCGGCTACATGCCGTCGTTCAAGCAGCTGTCGGACGACGACATCGCCGCGGTGCTGAGCTGGCTCTCCTCGCTCGGCGACACCAAGCCGGCGCCGGTCATCGCTGCCGCCGACATCGCCGCGGTCCGCGGCAAGTCGATCTCGGCGAGCGCCGTGAACCATGACAGGGCAGCCCTTGCCGCCGTGCATCCGCTTCCGTAGCGGACGCGCCGTCCCCGGGACCATCTCAAGGATTCTCGCTCTGCTCTGCCTCGTCGTGCCCGGCCTGGCCGAGGCGCGCCCGATGGCCGCCTTCGATGCCACCCGGACGACCTACCTGACCCGATGCGGCGGCTGCCACGGCATCGAGGGGACATCGTCGGCGGCGATCGTACCCGACCTGCGCGACCAGGTCGGACTGTTCCTGTGCACCGGCGAGGGACGCGACTACGTCATGCGCGTGCCGAACGTGGCGATGTCGCTGATCGCCGACGATGCGCGGCTGGCGGCGGTATTGAACTACGTCGTGCTGCGGTTCGGCGGCATCCGTCCCAGTTTCCTGCGTCCGTTCACCGCGAGCGAAGTGCACGACGCGCGGCAGCGTCCGCTGCAAAGCACCGACCTGCAGGCGCTGCGCCGCGCGGTGCTGCAGCGCTCGGTCGCCGCCTGCGTCGCCGACTCGCGTCTGCCATGAGCTCATACCGATGCGCATGGAAGATTAAGTCGGGACTCCGCCCCCATCGATCCGCTTCGCGGCTCGATCGCCAAAGGCTCGCCTTTGGAA
>CAXUCM010000187.1:0-5377 GCA_964249315.1 uncultured Acetobacteraceae bacterium
GGGGCCGAGGCGCGGCGCCAGCTGCTCGAACATCGCCTGCATGATCCGCGGCACCCCGGCCATCACGTGCACGTTGCCGATCGAGAAGCCGGGTGCCACCGAGACCGGATTGTCGATCGGCATCGCGCCGCGCGGCAGCATCGCCATGCGCTGGCGCGCGGCGTTGAAGCTGCCCGGCGCCATGTAGGCCTCCAGCCTGGCGAAGCTCTCCGGATGGATCTCCCACGGCACCCCGAACGCCTCGGCGACGCAGGGGCTGGTGATGTCGTCATGGGTCGGGCCGATGCCGCCGGTGGTGAGCAGGTGGTCGAAGCGGGCGCGCAGCTCGACGATGTTCGAGACGATGGTCTCGCGTATGTCGGGGATGATGCGCACCTCGCGCAGCGGGATGCCGAGTTCGCCGAGGCGCCGGGCCAGGAACTGGATGTTGGCGTCCTGGGTGCGACCCGAGAGGATTTCGTTGCCGATGACGAGAAGGCAGGCGGTCGGGTTCATGCAACGGGGCCCTGTCTGGGGTGCGGGAGTATGCCTACATGGGGACGATGACGGAAACCGCCCGCCCTGCCTGCTCCCGCATCCGGGTCGTCGACCTGGAGACGACCGGCAACAGCTTCACCGATGGCGGCGTGGTCGAGGTCGGCTGGCAGGACCTCGACGACGCGGACGGCACCTGGCGGCTGTCCGGGCCGCCGCGCTCGCGCCTGGTGCGTCCCGGCAACCCGATCTCGCCGGCGACGTCGGCGATCCATCACATCGTCGACGAGGACGTCGCCGATGCGATGAGCTGGCACGAGGTGGCGCCGGCCGCACTTCGCGGCGACCCCGGCGAGCCGCCGCCGGTGGCGCTGGCCGCACATCGGGCCAGCTTCGAGCAGCGCTGGTGCCTGCCGGCGCTGAGCGGACGGGCACGCTGGATCTGCACCTACAAGTGCGCGCTGCGGCTCTGGCCGGAGGCGCCCGGTCATTCCAACCAGGGCCTGCGCTACTGGCGCCGGCCCGAGGGGCTGGACCGCGCGCTGGGACTGCCCGCGCACCGCGCCGCCCCCGACGCCTACGTTACCGCGCATCACCTGCGCGACATGCTGGCGCTGGCGAGCGTGGCGCAGCTGCTGGCCTGGTCGGACGCCCCCGCGCTGCTGGCGCGGGTGCCGTACGGCCCCTCGCGCGGGCGGCAATGGCGCGACCTCGACGACGATGCGCTGCGTCGGATCCTCGAGGGCGAGGCCGGCGGAAACGTCGACCTGCTCTATACCGCCCGCACCGAGCAGGAGCGACGCGCCGGCGCGAGCGTGCCGCCTGGCTCGCTGCCCGAGCCGGAACCGGCGCCGCAGCTTTCGCTCGGCCTGTCCGCGGACGCCGCTACGGCCGAGCCGATGGCGGCGGCCCAGGGGGCGGCCCAGGGGACGGTCCAGGGGGCAGCTCAGAGATAGTCGCGCAGCATCGGCACCAGCGGCTTGTCGGCGTCCGGCATCGGATAGTCGGCGAGCCGATCCGGCCGCACCCAGGCCAGGCTCTGTCCTTCCAGCGGCCGCGGCACGTTGGCCCAGCGCCGGCAGAGATAGAGCGGCATCAGCAGGTGGAACGTCTCGTACGGGTGCGAGGCGAAGGTGAACGGGGCGAGGCAGGCGCGGGAGACGTCGATGCCGAGCTCCTCGCGCAGCTCGCGGATCACCGCCTGCTCCGGGATCTCGTCCGGCTCCACCTTGCCGCCGGGGAACTCCCACAGCCCGGCCATGGAGCGGCCCTCCGGCCGCCGCGCCAGCAGGACGCGGCCGTCGCCGTCGATCAGGGCGCAGGCGGCGACCAGCACGACGCGTCGCGGCGCGGCCGATTGCGTCGCCAATGCCGGTGCCGGTGCCGGCGGCGCCAGGTCGGCGCGGGTCGCCTCGAAGAGCAGCACCGGCTGGGTGGCGCCGCGGGCGACGAAGAGCTGCTTGCCGGTGCCGGTCTCGCGAAAGCCGATCCGGCGCAGCACGGCGGCGGAGGCGGGGTTGTCGGTGGCGACCTGCGCGGTCAGCCGGTCGAGCTCGAGCCGCGCCAGCGCCCAGCGCGCCAGCCGGCCGGCGGCTTCGCTGGCGACGCCGTCGTTCCAGGCGTGCCGGGCGATCCAGTAGCCGAGATCGCCGCGGCGGGCGGCGGCGTCGACCTGCACGCCGACGCAGCCGAGCACGGTCTCGCCGTCGCGGCCCGAGAGAATGACGAAATGATGCGCCTGGCCGGCTTCCGCCTGCATCGCGGTCGAGGCGATCCAGTCGTCGGCGAGCTGCCGCGGATAGGGGAAGGGCAGCCGCGCCAGCATGCGCACCACGCCCCAGTCATTGACCAGGCGGTGGATCGCCTCGGCGTCGCGCGGCTGCGGCAAACGCAGCAGCAGCCGCGCCGTGGTCAGCGTGTCGGCCGACGCCGACGCGCCGGCCGGTTGCGTCACGCAGCCTCGATGCCGCGCGCCATCAGCAAGCCGCGCAGGTTGCGGATCACCGGGAACACCTCCTGGTTGCGATCCTCGCCCTGCGCGTCATGCGCCGCCTGTTCCATCTCGACGATCTCGCGATCCTCGCGGAAGATCCGCTCGGTGAACAGCACCAGCAGCGGCCAGGCGGCGTTGAGCAGGCCCGGGATCTTCGGCTTGCGCACCGAGAGCAGCCCGAAGGTGCGGTTGCGCCGCTGCTCGGTGTCCTGCGGCGTGTAGGCGATCCACAGATCCATCACCGGTTCGGCGTCTCCGGTGCGGATGCGCAGCGTCTGGTAGGGATACTCGGTGCGTATGGTCATGACGTCGCGACCGCTATCCTTGGTCTCGGTGCCGCGCCGCTCGCCGAAGATCAGCGCCTCGCCGATCGGCTGCTTGCCGCTGGTGCGGGCAAAGCTGTAGCGCGCCTCGATCCAGTCCTCGCCGGCATCCTGGCCGAGGAAGCGCGGCTTCATCTGGCCCATCTGCTTGGCGTGCATGAACTGATGGTTCATGTCCATCAGGTTCTCGTGCATGAAGCTGTAGTGGCAGCCGACCACGCGGCCGAACCGGCGGGTCTTGTACTTGGCGTCGGCCACCGAACCCAGCCCGGGCAGCGGCACCGTCGCCGCCAGCGCCGGGTCGCCCGGGAACACCAGGATCAGGCCGCTCTGCTCGCGGCAGGGATAGGCACGGACGCCGTTCGGCAGCTTGTCCTTGCCGAGATACGGCACGTCGACGCAGGCGCCGGAGCGTCCGTACGCCCAGCCGTGATAGCAGCAGCGCAGCGCCTGGCCGTCGATGGTGCCGCGCGACAGCGGCACCTGCCGGTGCGCGCAGCGATCCTCGAGCGCGTAGACCGCGCCCTCGCGTGGCCGCACCAGCACGATCGGCTCGCCGGCGAACGCGGTGGCCAGGGTGGCGCCGGGCTTGAGCTCGCGCGACCAGGCCAGCGGATACCAGTGATCGGGATGGCTGCGGATCCGTCGCAGGTCGGGTCGCTTCGTCCGTCCGGGCGTGCCGCAGGCGGGTGCCGGCCCGTCCAGGCCGGGCGCATCGGTCAGCGGAAATTCGTGATCCATTTTGCCTCGATCAGCGGACGGGGCTCCTGAACCAGGCCGGTGCAGGGATATCGAGGCAGCATAGAGGTTCGGGCCGTCCTGGCGAGCCTTGAAATCGCGCGCCGCATCGGCGGCGGGCCGGGTCGGGAGCACAAGCATAGATGCCCGGATACCGGTCATTGCCAAGCGCGTGGCCCTCGTGCCAGAGAAGGCATCGACGCGGATCGGACCCGAATTGATCCACACGGCCGGTAATCAAGACCAAGATCGCTCGAATGACCTAAGTTCAGGCAAAAACCTGCACTATTTTGGAGCATGATGCTTGACGAATACGCAGATGACGAGGCAGCCGACGCGGCGCCAGTTGCTGACCCGGATCGGCGTCACCGCCGGTAGCGTGGCGATGTACCAGGCGATGACCCAGCTCGGCCACGCGGCCGGCACCGACTTCACCGCCCCGCCCGTGCTCAGCGGCGCGCGCACCGGCACCAGCGTGCTGGTGCTCGGCGCCGGTCTCGCCGGCATGCTGGCCGCCTACGAGCTGCGTCGCGCCGGCTACAGCGTGCGCGTGCTGGAGTTCCAGGGACGCTCCGGCGGCCGCAACATCAGCCTGCGCGGCGGCGACAGCGTCCCCGAGCTGGGCGGCCTCACCCAGAAGGTCGACTTCGCGCCCGGCAACTACATCAATCCCGGCCCGTGGCGGATCCCCTACCATCACCGCGCGATCCTGCATTACTGCCGCGCCTTCGGCGTGGCGCTGGAGCCGTTCATCGAGGTCAACCACAACGCGCTGCTGCATAGCAGCCGCAGCTTCGGCGGGGCGCCGCAGCGCTACCGCGAGGTGGCGGGCGACTTCACCGGCTACACCGCCGAGCTGCTGGCCAAGGCGATCGATCAGAACAAGCTCGACCAGCCGGTGACCGCCGAGGAGAAGCACGACCTGCTCGAGGCGATGCAGGGCTGGGGCCGGCTCGACGACAAGCTCGCCTACAGCAAGGGCGATACCGCGTCGCTGCGTCGCGGCTTCGCCAAGGCGGCGGGTGCCGGTCCGGACGGCGCCCCGGTGCCTTCGGACCTGCTCGCGCGCTCGGAGATCATGCGCTCCGGCCTGTGGATGTGGCTCGGCTTCAACATGAGCTACGACGTGCAGACGACGATGTTCCAGCCGGTCGGCGGCATGGACATGATCGGCCGCGCCTTCGCCAAGCACGTCAACGACGTCGTCACCCACAACGTCAAGGTGACGAAGATCGCCCAGGACCAGTCCGGCGTCACCGTCACCTACAACGACGAGAACCATGGCGGCGCCGTCGAGCACGCCCGCGCGGACTACTGCGTCTGCACCATCCCGCTCTCGGTGCTCAGCCAGCTCGACGTGCAGGTCAGCGCGCCGATGCGCGAGGCGATCGCGGCGGTGCCCTACGCCTCCTCGGTCAAGGTCGGGCTCGAGTTCAAGCGCCGCTTCTGGGAGGAGGACGAGTCGATCTACGGCGGCATCAGCTTCACCGACCAGCCGATCAGCCAGATCTCCTATCCGAGCCACGGCTATTTCTCGTCGGGCCCCGCGGTGCTGCTCGGCGGCTACATGTTCGGTCCGGCCGCCTACGACTTCGCCGGCAAGACGCCCGCCGAGCGGGTGCAGGCGGCGCTGGCGCAAGGGGCGGTGCTGCACAAGCAGTACCCGGCCGAGTTCGCGAGCGGCGTCGGCTTCGCCTGGAGCCGGATGCCGTGGACGCTCGGCTGCTGCGGCACGTGGAGCGACGAGGCCCGCAAGGCGCACTACAAGACGCTGACCACGATGGACAACCGCGTCGTGCGCGCCGGCGCGCACCCCGCCGATGTCGGCTGCTGGCAGGAAGGCCCGCAG
>CAXUCM010000187.1:5387-7343 GCA_964249315.1 uncultured Acetobacteraceae bacterium
CCCCCCCCCCCCCCGCCCCCCCCTCGGCGCCGGGCGCCGGCCCCCCCCCCCCCCACGCCTCCTATGTCGGCTGCTGGCAGGAAGGCGCGCTGCTCTCGTCGCTGAGTGCGATCACCCAGCTGCACCAGCGCGCCCTGGGAGCCGCCTGATGCGCGCCGCACTCCTTGCCACGACGCTCGGCCTCGTCCTCGCGGGCGGTGTCACCGCAACAGCCTACGCCGACTCCGCGACCACCGCGGTCGGCGGCCATATCGATGTCGCCAACGGCGCGGCGGTCTACCAGCATGTCTGCCAGGGCTGCCACATGGCGAACGGCCACGGTGCGGTCGGCGCCGGCGCCGGCTTCCCGGCCTTTGCCGGCAACCAGAAGCTGGCGAGCTCCGGCTACCCGATCTACGTCGTGCTGAACGGCCTCGGCGGCATGCCCTGGTTCAACGGCTCGCTGAGCGACGCGCAGGTCGCCGGCGTGGTGAACTATATCCGCACCCATTTCGGCAACGACTACAAGGATGCCGTTGCCGCCAACGACGTCGCCGCCGTGCGCGGACCGGCGCCGACCATGGAGCGCTGACCATGAAGACGATCCTCGCGGCAGCCTTGTCGCTCGCCCTGCTGCCCGGAGCCGGACGCGCCGCCGACCTGATCCGGCACAACGTCGCCCACTTCCCGATCGCCTCCAGCGTCGAGGTGCCCCCCGGCTACAGCACGATCTTCGTCTCCGGCATGGGCGCCGACGTCGCCGACAAGGCGGCCAAGCCCTTCACGCTGGCCGCCTACGGCAACACCGAGACGCAGGTCCTGAGCACGCTGACCAAGATCCAAGCGACGCTGGCCGACCTGCACCTGACCATGGCAGACGTGGTGCAGATGCACGTCTACATGGCCGCCGACCCGGCGCTCGGGAAGATGGACTTCAAGGGCCTGATGGCGGCGTATACGAAGTTCTTCGGCACCAGCGCGCAGCCCAACCTGCCGACTCGTGCCGCCTTCCAGGTGGCGGGCCTGGCAAACCCGGGCTGGCTGGTCGAGATCGAGGTGGTGGCGGTGCGGAAGAGCTGAACCTTTCGGAGCCGGTGAAGGCCAGGGCTCTGCCCTGGACCCGCTCAAGGCTTAGCCTTGAGAATCCACCTGTTTTCCATAGAGCTTCCATGGCGTCGCGGAAATTTTTGAAAACATGCCTGTTAGGATTGGTATGGGCTCAAGACCCTTTGCGCGGCTTGGCACGATGTGATTCATAGGAGATCGGAGGTGTCCGATGTCTCGTCTGGTGTTGCTTTCCGTCGCTTAAATGAAGCGGCTAGCTCCGCATTTCCCTCGTTCGCGCGGGCTCGCCCGAGTTGACGATCGTCGTGTCATCAGCGGGATCGTCTACGTGATCCGCAACGGCCTGTAGTGGAAGGATGCGCCGCCAGGCTATGGCCCCCACAAGACCTCTACAACCGCTTCATCCGATGGAGCCTCCTTGGGGTGTTCGACTGGATCTTCGTCGCTCTGGTCGAGGAAGCGGGCGTGCCGGAACGGCTGATGATCGACAGCACCCATTTTAAGGCTCACCGGACCGCAGCAAGCCTTCTCAAAAAGGGGGTGCTCCGCGGTGCATCGGACGGACCAAGGGCGGCCTGAACTCCAAGCTGCATGCCGTCTGCGACGGGCACAGCCGACCGGTCGTCATGATGCTCACCGAAGGGCAGATGAACGACCACAAGGGCGCCGCGCTCCTGCTTCCTGTGCTTCCTCCGGCTGCCGAGCTGCTCGGCGATCGTGGATACGACAGCGACGGGTTCCGGGGAGGGCTGCTCGACCGCAGAATCAAGCCCTGCATTCCGCCGACCGAAAATCGAAGGTCGCCCTGGCCTACGACAAGGCCCTCTATCGGCAGCGTCATCGGATCGAGAACGCGTTCGGCCGTATGAAGGACTGGCGTCGCGTAGCAACCCGCTACGATCGATGCGCACA
>CAXUCM010000188.1:0-7282 GCA_964249315.1 uncultured Acetobacteraceae bacterium
GTGCAGGATCTCATCGAGCGTCATGGTTGGCTTCCTTCAAGTGGTTCGCGATGCCGGCAAACTCATCCCCGCCCATGTCCCGGATTGCCTCCGGGTCCTTGATGCCGAGCCTCCTCCACATGCCGACCGCATCGTCGCAGCCTCCCAACGTGTGATGCCGCGCAGCCAGGCGGGCCTGCTCGGCCTTGAGCGTCCTCAGGTCGAACTTCGGAGCCTTGCCGAGCATGGCGATCGCGGCCCCCCGGAAGCCGCTCATGGTGTCGCCGGTGAAGGCATCGGCGCCACCGATCAGCCTGCGGTTCTTGCCGCCGACGACACTCCAGACCAGAGCCTTGTTGGCCGCGTCGAACTCCTCGACACCCTTGTTGGTCTCGATCACCTCGGGCCCGGTTACGCCGATGCGGCCTTCCTCGGAGACCACGATCCGCGAGCAGGTCGCAGCCGTCAGCCCGGCACCGCCGAACGCTCCGGACTTGCCGCCGACCAGGGCGATCACCGCCACGCCGGCGCAGCGTGCCTCGACGATGGCGCGCATGACCTCGGCGACCGCCAGCTCGCCCGCGTTCGCCTCCTGCAGCCGCACGCCGCCGCTGTCGAGCAGCAGCAGCACTGTCCTGGGCAGCTCATGATGATCGCGCGCGGCACGAAGCAGGCCGACGATCTTGGCGCCGCTCACCTCGCCGAAGGTGCCGCCCATGAACTGGCCTTCCTGGGCCGCGAGCAGGACGTGCTTGCCGTCCAGCGTGCCACGGCCGATCACCACCCCGTCGTCGAACGCCGTCGGCAGATCGAACAAGGCGAGGTGCGGGCTCTGGACCCGCTTGGCCGGGCCGAGAAACTCCGTGAAGCTGCCCGGGTCGAGCAGGCCGTCCACGCGCTGGCGGGCGGTTGCCTGAAGCCAGCTCGCCTGCTGGTTCGTCGCAGTGCCGCGCTTCATCATTCCGCCTCCATCAACGCGGTGCCCTGTGCCAGGCGCAGGTGGACGGTGTCCGGCCTCGCGCCGCCGTCGTTGATCGAGATGCGAAGTCCGCCCGGCGAGTAGCGCTCGACGAAGTCTGCCACGACCGCGTGCCACAATTCGTCGAAACCCGTGACCGTCGTGGCAATATCCACTTCGCAATGCCGGTCTGGAAGGACCCGCTCCAACAGCACTTCGAGGTTGCCGGACGCGACCACGCCGATGATCGCCTGCTCCTTCCTGCCGGAGAGCCGGCGATGAGCCGTGTGCTTGATCTTCAGATGTTCCATCGAGCGATGCTCCTACCAGTTGCGGAATTTGGCGGGCGGGTCGTAAAGGTTGCCCGACCAATGCATCAGGTCCTTCACCGATTGCGCCGCGAGCATGCTGCGGTGCACGTCGAGCGGATCGATGCCGAAATCCTCCGGCCGCTGGACGATCTTTCGCTCCCGCAGCTTCTCCACCATCTTGCGGTCGCGCGCGCGGCCCACGTCGGTGAAACCGGCAACGCCGCGGATCGCCTGCTCGCGCTCCGCCGCCGTGCGGCACAGAAGCAGGTTGGCGACCCCCTCCTCGCTGACGATGTGGGTGACGTCGTCGCCGTAGATCATCACCGGCGCCAGTTCCAGCTTCAGCTTCTCCGCCAGGTTCAGGCTGTCGAGCTTCTCGACGAAGGTCGGCGTCGTCTTCGCGCTGAAGGTCTCGATGATCTGCACGACCAGCTTGCGGCCGCGCACCAGGGCGGCATTGTCGTCGGAGGCCTCGCGTCCCGCCTTGAGCCAGGGATCGCTCGGATGGCGGCGGCCGTGCGCGTCGCATCCCATGTTCGGCGCGCCGCCGAAGCCTGCGATACGGTCCTGGGTGATCGTCGAGCTGTTGCCGGCGAGGTCGATCTGTAGCGTCGAGCCGATGAACAGGTCCGTGGCATACAGCCCGGCAAGCTGACAATACATGCGGCTGGACCCCATCGAGCCGTCCCGCCCGGTGAAGTAGATGTCGGGACGGGCGCGCATGTATGCGTCCATGCCGACCTCCGAGCCGAAGCTGTGGATCTGCTCGACCCAGCCGGACTCGATGGCCGGGATCAGGGTCGGATGCGGGTTCAGCGCCCAGTGGGTGCAGATGCGGCCCTTCAGCCCGAGCCGGTCCGCGTACGTCGGCAGCAGCAGCTCGATCGCGGCCGTGTTGTAGCCGATGCCGTGGTTGAGCCGCTTGACGCCATACTCGGCGTAGATCCCCTTGATCACCATCATCGCGCTCAGGATCATCGTCTCGGTGATCTGCGCCGGGTCGCGGGTGAACAGCGGCTCGACGTAGAACGGCTTGGGGGATTGCACGATGAAGTCGATGCGGTCGCCCGGCACGTCCACGCGCGGCAGGTGGTCCACCACCTCGTTGACCTGCGCCACGACGATGCCCTGCTTGAAGGCAGTCGCCTCGATCACGACCGGCGAATCCTCGGTGTTCGGACCCATGTAGAGGTTGCCCTCATGGTCCGCGGCACGGGCCACTGTGAGCGCGACGTTGGGGGTGAGGTCGATGAAGTAGCGCGCGAACAGCTCGATGTAGGTGTGGATCGCTCCGAGCTCGATCTTCCCGTCATTCAGGGCGCGCGCGATCGCGCCGCCCTGCGGGCCCGAGTAGGAATAGTCGAGCTTCTTCGCGATCCCCTTCCGGAACAGGTCCAAGTGCTCGGGCAGCACGAGGCCGGACTGGACGATGTGCAAGTCGTGCACCTTCTCGGGGTCCGCCTTGGCCAGTGCGCCGGCGAGGAAGTCGGCCTGCTTTTGATTGTCGCCTTCCATGCACAGGCGGTCGCCAGGGCAAATGACTGCTTCCAGCAGGGCCGTCGCATCGTCGGGCTTGACCATCTTGCCACGCGTGAACTTCGCGCCTGCTTTCAGACGCGCGTCACGCGCTCGCGGCTGCTTTTGCCAATCAGCCATGTCGTTCATGTCCAGATTTCTCCTCTCGAAGTTGCATGGTTGCTCCGGGTCGGGCACATCGGGATTGCCCCATCCCGGAAGTGAAATGGATTGCAGCGGAGAGCGTCACGACACGCGGCACCGTGCTCGCGATGATTGTCGTTTCTGGTACGCTGGGCGAGATGCCGACTTTTGTCCCACGTTCAACGATCGCCAGGGTAATAGGTGAAACCACAAAGGAGCCGCACGCGATCGCCACCGCTACCGAGATTGCCTCGAACCAAGCAGGGCGTTACGTTCGCCGACGCGCCGATTGTTCAGGTCACGGGTCTTTTCGCCGACCTAGCCGAGAGCGACGCCGAAGATCGCAGCCGGCGCCTCCAGGATGGTGCTGAGCATCACCGATCCCGTTTGCTCGTCAGCGCGTTTGATTTTTCTCCGCACCGAGCGCCTTGCCCAGAAGATCGGCGATTTCCTCGGTCGCGCGAAGGCACGCCTTGGAGTGCATGGTCATCTGGATGAAGGCATGCGGCAGATCGGGATAGTGGACGTAGGTGATGTCGTTCCCGTCTGCCGCGAGCTTGCGTGCGTAGGCGTGGGCGACGTCGCGCAGCATGTCGAAACCGCAGGTCACGAGCAGCGCCGGCGGCAGGTCTGCATGGCTCTTCGCGTTCAGGGGCGTCACGTAAGGCTGGGTGTAATCGGTTCCCTGCGGCAGGAGGCTCCACACGAACAGCAGCACGCCCGCGGTGTCGACGTAGCCGCCCGAGACGTTCTCGATGCCGGCCGCCGTCTCGAACGGCATCTTGGCCTCGGGATAGAGCGGCATCTGCAGCGCGAGCTTCGGGCCGTTCTCGTCGCGGAGCTTGAGCGAAATGGTGCAGGTGAGATTGCCCCCGGCCGAGTCGCCCCCGAGGGCGATGCGCGTCGGGTCCACGCCACGCTCCGCCGCGTGGTCGAACAGCCAGCGGACGACGAACTCGCCTTCCTCGACCTGCACTGGCCACTGATATTCGGGCGCCAGCTTGTAGTCGACCGCATAGACCTGCACGCCCGCACCTTCGCAGAAGCGCCGCATGGCGGTCTCGAATTGGTCGAGCGATCCGACGATGAAGCCGCCGCCGTGCATGTAGATCAACGCTGGCAACGTATCGGTGGCGGGCTTGGAGGGATGATACACCCGAACCGGGATCGTGCCATGCGGCCCCTTGAGGCCGAGATGCTCGACGCTGCCGACGGAAGGCGGATCGGCGTCGATGAAGGCATCATGTTCACGCCGCTGTTCGTGGATGGGCTTGTGGGAACCGAGCACGGGGCCGGTCTTCAGCCACTCGGCTATCTCGGGGTCCTTCATGCCGCTCGTTACGCGATCGGGGATTGAGCTGCCGTCATAGATCGTCATGTGTTGAGCCTCCAATCAGGTCGCGCCCTTTGGCGACGACTCTCCGATGGAACGTAACGTCGGTGTGCAAGTTGAATGCGGCTGGCGATATTGATCGGACGAATGGGTATATCATGATCAGTACTGACCTGCTCGAATGTTTCCTTGCCGTCGTGGATGCAGGCGGCGTGTCGAAGGCGGCGGAGCGGCTCGGCCTGTCGCAGCCTGCCGTCAGCCAGCGTATCAAGCGCCTGGAAGACGAGGTCGGGCGGCGCTTGATCCGGCGCGAAACCAGCGGGGAGCGGTTGACGCCAGAGGGTAACGCCCTGCTGCCACACGCACGGGCCGTGAGCCAGGCGCTCGCAGACGCCGAGGAGCACGTACGCCACCCCTTGCTCACCGGCTCGGTCCGGCTCGGCGTCGTCGAGGACATCGCAGGCTCGAGCCTGCCGGACCTGCTTGGCCGGTTCCGGCTCCTGCACCCCGGCGTGCGGCTGGAGGTCGAGACCGGCCTCAGCGGCAACCTTTCGGACCGGCTCGGACGCGGCGACTTCGATCTCGTGCTGAGCAAGCGTGCCAATCCCCGGCAGGGCGGCCGCATCATCTGGCAGGAACCGCTGGTCTGGGCAGTCGCACCCGCTTTCGTCGACCTCGTTCAGCAACGCCCCCTACCCCTGGTCCTCCACCCGCACCCAAGCGTCACTGCCGAGGCCGTCTTCGCTGCCCTGCGCCAGGCTGGAATCGATGCCTTCGTGGCGCTCTCCAGTCCCAGCATTGCCGGGCTGCGGGCGGGCGTGCTGGCCGGCCTCGGGGTAACGGCCTTCGGTCGACGCTTCCTGCCCCTGGGCCTCGATACGGCAGCCGCGGGCGAGGTCGGCCTGCCGCGACTTCCGGAGCTCCATTTCGGCCTGGAAGCGCGGGACGGGCAGTTGCCCGACGCCGTCAAGGCCCTGGCCGAGCTGATTACGGCGGCGTCGCCGCCCCTATAGTCGCCGAGACACCAGCGTCGGGCTCTCGTGACGGCACACGTTACGCTAAAACCGCGGAGAAGGCAGAGCAAATGCGGCAATTCCGGTTACCATTGAACGTTCTCCTGGCCTTCGTCGGCGGCTTCGCCGATGCAGGGTGCTACGTGTTTGCCGGGTGCTTCGCTGGCCATATCACTGGCAACACGCTGCTCGCCGCAATCAGCTTGGTACGCGAGCAATGGGAGCAAGCCGCCTCTTGCGCGTCAGCAGTGCTCTGTTTCGTCGCGGGCACGTTCCTGGGTTCACTCACCAAGCCCGGGAAAGACAACTCCAAGCAATGGCGTTTTCCGATGACGCTGGTCGTGGAGATCACACTTCTGACTTCAGCAGCGCTGGTAGGTCGAAGCATCGGCTTCGTCGGCCATCACGCGTTCGTACTTCTGGTCTCACTTGGTCTCGGCTTACAGAACGGCTCATTCAACAAGACGGGAACCACCTCGGTGCGAACGACCTACATCACCGGCATGACAACCGGTCTGCTCGGGAGGCTCGCCAAAGATCCCTCTGCAGCGAGGGAAAGAGTCGTCCCGATCACCATCCTCTGCTTCTTTCTAGGCGGCATGGCCGGCGGATTTACGATATTACGTGAAGGCTCGATAAGCTTGCTTTCGGCGGTAATAGTTTTGGGGATTGCGACCCTCCGCTCTTCAGAGCAGTTGGCCTGAATCACTCAGGTCCGCAAGGTTCAGTCGTCACTCTGCAGGGTACCGCGACCGAGATCGGTCCCGATATGGAGTCTCCTCCGTGCGGCTGGCTCGGCCGCGGCGACGCCTGGAACCGGCTAGTCGCGCAGCCGCGGAGAGCCGCCTTGTTCGAACGCCAGGGCTAGAGCGTTTTCCGCTCGCGTTCGCTCACGGAACCGCTCCAGCTCGTTGTTTTGGCGAGCATCTTTATCCAATCAGATGATGCCATCTGATCGGATGATGCTCTAAGCGCACAGGGCTGCCTTGCCAGGACCTGGGCAACCCATATCCAAATACCCTGGATGCACAGTGAGTAACCTTACCTGGTGGTTGCTGCCAGTTTCTCGGCCCGGTCCAAGTGATCGTCGACCTTGGGGAGAACGACCTTGGCATAGGCGATCAGGGCCGGATCCTTGCCGTTGGCGATCTCCCAGCGATACAGCGCATCATTCGAATGCTGGTAGTGCACCTGGGCTGAAACGTAGTCGCGTTCGAACGCAGGACCTTTTTCGTCCGACAGTATCTGGACGACGCTGGCATAAGCGCCTTGGAGCAGCGTGAGAGTCGGCTGCGTCAATCCCTTCTTTTTCAACAGCCCCACGAGTTTGCTTTGCACCTCGACGTGGCTCGTATCCATCAACTGGGCATAGTCTTTCACAGCCGGGTGGAGAGCATGGGTCTCGCCGAGCTTGCCGGTATCAACCTGGTATTGGTTCCCGAGATAAGTGGACCCGATGAAGGCGTAGTCGACGGGCGACAGGGTGGTTGATCCCGCCGAAGGCGCAGCAATCGCCGTTCCCAGTCCAGCAAGAGAGATTGTGCAAGCGGAAAAGACAGCAAGAGTTCGGATCACGGCGATGTCCTTAGTTGGAGTGCGATGAGGGCAGAACGCCCGCGAGCTTACTTCGAGGATTTCCGGTAAGAGCCTTCTGCAAGTCCTGATGCGCTATACCGGCGTGATGGCCGGCTTTAGGCAGTTACGTTGGCGCTGTCCCCTCCTGTCACGGCCAGGCTGGTGCCGGAGACCAGCGCGGCGGCATCGGATGCGAGGAACACGACGGCTGGGGCGATGCTTTCGGGCTCGAGCCAGGGTAGTCCGAGCGGGAGTTTGGTGGCGAGGCCCTGGGCTGCCGTGTGCTCGTCCTCTGCCTGGTTTCCGGTCGACTGCTTGCCTCCCACCGCGATCGCCTGCGCGTAGCGGTCTTCGTTTCGCGTCATCGGAGTGTCGATCAGGCCTGGGATCAAGGCGTTGACCGTGATCTTGTGGCGGCCCAACTCCAAGGCAGCCGACTTCATCAGGCCGATGA
>CAXUCM010000189.1:0-7270 GCA_964249315.1 uncultured Acetobacteraceae bacterium
CCTGGCCCTCGCCGAGGCGCCGCCGCGCTGGCGCCCCACCCTCCCCGACGCGGTTTCGCCCCAGGCCGGGGCGCAGGAAAGCGACTGACCATGCAGCACGCGCCCGACCTCGACGATGACGACAAGCCGCACGAGGAGTGCGGGGTGTTCGGCATCTTCAACGCGCACGATGCCGGCGCGATGACGGCACTCGGGCTGCACGCGCTCCAGCATCGCGGCCAGGAATCCACCGGCATCGTCAGCTCAAACGCCGCCGCCGCCGAGGGCGAGAGCCGCTTCCACAGCCACAAGGGGATGGGCCTGGTCGGCGACGTGTTCGGCGATGCGCGCATCATCGCCGGCCTGCCCGGACGCGCCGCGGTCGGCCATAACCGCTACGCCACCACCGGTGCGACGCTGCTGCGCAACGTGCAGCCGCTCTACGCCGAGTTCGAGTTCGGCGGCCTCGCCGTCGCCCATAACGGCAACCTGACCAACGCGCAGACGCTCCGCCGCGCGCTGGTGCGTCGCGGCTGCATCTTCCAGTCCACCACCGACAGCGAGGTGTTCATCCACCTGATCGCGATCAGCCTGTACTCGACCGTCACCGATCGGCTGATCGACGCGCTCAAGCAGGTGGTCGGCGCCTACTCGCTGGTGGCGCTGTCGCAGGAGGCGATGCTCGGCGTGCGCGATCCGCTCGGCGTGCGCCCGCTGATCCTCGGCCGCATCGGCGCGGGGCCGGATGCCGCCCCCGCCTGGGTGCTGGCCAGCGAGAGCTGCGCGCTGGACATCGTCGGCGCCGAGTTCGTCCGCGACGTCGAGCCGGGCGAGATCGTCATCATCGACGAGAGCGGGGTGCGCTCGCTCAAGCCGTTCGCGGCCACGCCGAGCCGCTTCTGCGTGTTCGAGTACATCTACTTCGCCCGTCCGGACTCCGTGCTCGACGGACATGCGGTCTACGACGCGCGCAAGCGCATCGGCGCCGAACTCGCCCGCGAGAGCGCCATCGACGCCGACGTCATCGTGCCGGTGCCGGATTCCGGCGTGCCCTCGGCGATGGGCTTCGCCAGCGAGAGCGGCATCCCGTTCGAGCTCGGCATCATCCGCAACCACTATGTCGGTCGCACCTTCATCGAGCCGACCGACCAGATCCGCAATCTCGGCGTCAAGCTGAAGCACTCCGCCAACCGGTCGGCGATGAACGGCAAGCGCGTCATCCTCGTCGACGATTCGATCGTGCGCGGCACCACCAGCCGCAAGATCGTCGAGATGGTTCGCGCCGCCGGCGCCACCGAGGTGCATATGCGCATCTCCTCGCCGCCGACGACGCATTCCTGCTTCTACGGCATCGACACGCCGGAGCGCGGCAAGCTGCTTGCGGCGAAGCACGACATCCGCGAGATGGCGTCCCTGATCGGCGCCGACAGCCTCGCCTTCATCTCGATGGACGGGCTGTATCGGGCGCTGGGTCAGCCGGGACGGGATCCGGACCGGCCGTACTTCTGCGACGCCTGCTTCTCCGGGAAGTATCCGATCGATCTTGCCGACCTGGACGTGGAGAGCCGGGCCCGGCCGATTACGCGGTGAGGCCGGAGGGAAGCAAGACAAGGGGCGCTGCCCCTTGACCCCGGCAGAGGCGGAGCCTTTGCAATCCATCCGGAGGATCGCTCTTGTCACCGGGGCCAGTCGGGGCATTGGGCAGGCGGTGGCCGTTGCCCTGGCGCGGCAAGGGATCCATTGCGTGCTGACGGCGCGTAGCCAGGGGGGGCTTGAGGAGACCGATGATCGCTCCGGCTCGACCGCGACCCTGCTGCCGCTTGATCTGCTCGATGGAGGCGCCGTCGATGCGATCGGCCCGACCATCGCCTCGCGGTTCGGCCGGCTCGACATCCTGGTGCATGCGGCGGCAGCGCTCGGCACGCTGACGCCGGTGTCGCACATGACCGAGCGCGACTGGGAACGCACCCTCTCGACCAACCTCACCGCCACCTGGCGGCTGATCCGCACCACCGCGCCGCTGCTGCAGGCCGCACCCGCCGGACGGGCGGTGTTCCTAACCGACGCGCACGCGCGACACCCGGCCGCTTTCTGGGGGATGCTGGCGGCGAGCAAGGCGGCGATGGAGAGCCTGGTGCTGTGCTGGGCCGACGAGGTCGCCGCCTCGACGCGGCTGCGCATCAACCTGTTCGATCCGGGCATCGTCGCGACCCGGATGCGTGCGCAAGCGATGCCGGGCGAGGACGCGCGCACCCTGCCCCGGCCGGAACCGGTGGCGGACGCGATCGTCGCCCTGTGCCAGGAGAGCGAGCACCGTCACGCGATGCGGCTCTCCTGAACAGGCGCCCGGTTACGGGTTGCTTGGCGTCTGCGGCAGACCGGCAGGCGTCGCGTACGGCGCGCCGGCATAGCGGTAGACCCGCGGCGTGCCGACGCCGACGGTGTAGTTGAAGTCCGGACCGAAGCTGCTGTTCGCGACCACGCCGTTATAGCCGGGGATGCCGCGGTGGAACATGCTGGTCGGATTGTTCGACGTGTCGCCGACCAGGGCCTGCAGCGCCGAGGCGGCGTAGATGTAGTCGTTCAGGTTGCCCATGCGGCCATACTGCTCGACCAGCAGCGCGGTCGCACCGGCAAGCTCCGGCGATGCCACGCTGGTGCCGATCAGGCCGAAATACTGTCCGCCGATCGCGACGATGACGTAGGACCGGTCGGTGTTGCCATGGCCGTTGATCGGATTGTTGCCGCCGTTGCACGGCGTGACCGCGATGCCCGCGGGACAGCCGCCGACCTGCATGCCGATATCGGGCAGCGCACGCGCGGTGGTCGAGCCGGTCGCGCTCAGCAGCTGGTAGATCGGCTTCGCGAAGATCGTGCTCAGCCCGCCGCCGGCGCCCCACGAACCGCCGGACACGTTCGCGCCGACGCCGTAGATGTCATAGGGGATTTCCGGATCCGACCAGGCGTTCTCGCTGACATACGTGGAGTCGAGCGAGCCCTTGGTGAACTTCGTCACCACGTTGGTGCCGCCGACCGCGGTGACGTTGCTGTCGGACGCAGGGGCGGACACGCTCGCGACGAACGTGCCGCTGGTGCCGTCCACCACGTAGTTCTCGGTCGGGCATTCCAGACCGGCCTCGTCGCCGGAACTGGCCAGGAAGCTGATGCCCTGCGCGTTGCCCTGCTCGTAGAGCTCGTGCTCGATCTGCAGGACGTAGCCGGCTTCGGCATAGCCGAGCTCGCATCCGCCGAACGAGGAGCTGACGATGTCGGCCTGGTTCGCCTCGTCGATCGCGATGTAGCCTGCGACGATGCTCTGGTCCGACAGGTCGGGGATGTCGTACAGCACGACGTGCGCGCCGGGTGCGCCGGTGAGCGATTCCTGCACGTCGAGCGAGGCCTCGTCGAGCGCGCCGCTCGCCTCGCCGCTGGCAACGCTGGCGCCGCCATTGACGTAGACGCGCTGGAACAGGGCCGGGTCGGCGACGCCGGCGTTCTGCGCCCACTTCTCGTGGTCGAACACCATCTTGACGTCGCTGTCGAGGATGTCGCTCGACATCAGGATGCCGATGGTGGTGCCGGTGCCGTCCAGCCGCCTGGTGGTGCCGCCGACGGTGACCTTGGTCTGGTAGGACGGGTACTGGTACGCCTGCTTGAGGTCGGTGAACCAGTAGCCGCCTGTGGTCGAGGTGCGGTTGTCGACGCCGACGGCGGGAAGCGGGACGCGATGCGAGAAGGTGTGCGCCGTGTTGGTGTCGGCGGAGAAGTCGAGCACCACGGCGCCGGCCTGCCTGGCCGCGTCCGGCAGCGTCGGCGCGCTCGCCGCGACCATGCGCCGGCCAGCGACGCCGTCGCGCGAGGCCACCATCAGCGTCGTGCCCAGCGCCCGGTTGATCGCCGCCGCACTGCCGGTGACGCGCAGGCTGCGGGAGTGCGTCTCGACGGCAAGGCCGCGCGCGGTGAACTCGGCCGCCACCTTGCTCATCGTCGCGGCGTCGGGCCCGAAACGCAGCCCGAACGTCTGCGGGGTGATCCAGTGATGGAAGGAGGGCGATTTCGGGTCATGCTGCGCGGCCAGCAGCGCCTCCAGTCCGGCGCGGTCGCGCAGCGGCAGGATGACGTTGAAGCCCACCGCCTGCGCCGGTGCGACCGCCGCCGTCATGTGGATCGTCGCGGCATGCGCCTGCGCGAGGGTCAGGCTGCCGCCGGCGAGCAGTGCCAGCGTCGATCGTCGAAGATGCATGGAAGGTTCCTGTCTGAGGTCGATCGGACCATGCCCACCTGTCCAGGAAAACGGAATTCGTTTCTCGGGAAGAGGCCATCACATCATCGCTGCCGGAGGATCCGTCTCGGGCGCTGCCGGTCGACCAGCTTCCTGTCGTCGCAGCCGGGGGTGAGGGTCGCAGCACGGGGCGACGTTCTTTCATCCGGACGGGATCACCTCGCTCGCTGTCTCGCCGTCGCGAAGGCTCCGTGCGACGGCTTCCGCCGCCCGGATGCCGTCGACGCCAGCCGACAGGATGCCGCCGGCATAGCCGGCCCCCTCGCCCGCAGGGAACAGCCCCGCGGTGTTGACGCTCTGCCCGTCCTCGCCGCGCGGGATCCGCAGCGGCGAGGAGGTGCGCGTCTCCACCCCGGTCATCACCGCATCCTCCAGCGCGAAGCCGCGGATGCGACGCTCGAACTGCGGCAGCGCCTCGCGGATCGCGGCACTGGCGTAGTCCGGCAGGCAGTCGGCGAGGTCGGCCGGTCGCACCCCCGGCTGGTACGAGGGAACCACGGCGCCGAGGCAGGTCGAGGCGCGCCCGGCGAGGAAGTCGCCGACGCGCTGCGCCGGCGCCTGGTAGGTGCTGCCGCCGGCCGCGAAGGCGCGCCGTTCCCAATGCCGCTGGAAGCCGATGCCGGCGAGCGGGCCGTCCGGATCGAACCCGCCGGCATGGGCGCGGAAATCCTCCGGCGTCAGCCCGACCACGATGCCGGCGTTGGCGTTGCGCTCGGCGCGGGAATACTGGCTCATGCCGTTGGTCACCACGCCGCCCGGCTCAGAGGCGGCGGCGACCACGGTGCCGCCCGGGCACATGCAGAAGCTGTAGACGCCGCGGCCGTTGCCGGCATGGTGCACCAGCTTGTAGTCGGCCGCACCCAGCCCGGGATGGCCCGCCTGCGGCCCGAACCGGGCGGCGTCGATCAGCGATTGCGGATGCTCGATGCGGACCCCGATCGAGAGCGGCTTGGCACGCATCGCAATCCCGGCGGCGTGGATCGCCTCGAAGCTGTCGCGCGCGCTGTGGCCGATCGCCAGCACCACGTGCCGGGCCTCGATCACGCTGCCGTCCTGCAGGCCGAGCGCCTCGATCCGGCGGCGGCCGCGCCCCGCCTCGACATGGAACCGCACGACGCGGCTGTCGAAACGGTATTCGCCGCCGAGCGCCTCGATGCTGGCGCGCAGCCGCTCGACCATGCTGACCAGGCGGAAGGTGCCGATATGCGGCTTGGCGACGAACAGGATCTCCTCGGGCGCGCCGGCGGCGACGAACTCCTCGAGCACCTTGCGGCCGTAGCGCTCGGGATCGCTGATCTGGCTGTACAGCTTGCCGTCGGAGAAGGTGCCGGCGCCGCCTTCGCCGAACTGCACGTTGCTCTCCGCGGTCAGCTCGGCGCGCCGCCAGAAGGCGAAGGTGTCGACCGTGCGCCGGCGCACGATGCGGCCGCGTTCGAGCACCAGCGGCCGCAGCCCCATCTGCGCCAGCACCAGCGCGGCCAGCAGCCCGCACGGGCCGGCGCCGATCACCACCGGCCGCAGCGCCGGCGCGGCCGCCGCGGCGATCGGACGGTAGCGCTGCTGCGGCGTGCGGGTCAGCCCGCGATCGTGCCGGTGGCGGGCCAGCACGGCATCCTCGTCGCGCAGCGAGAGATCGAGGTTGTAGACGAAGCGGATCGCGCCGCGGCTGCGGGCATCGTGGCCGCGGCGGGCGACGGACACCGACAGCAGTTCGTCCGCCGGCAGGCCGAGCCTGTCGATCACCGCCCGTCCGAGCGCCTCGGGCGCGTGGTCGAGCGGCAGCTTGAGTTCGTGCAGTCGCAGCATGCGGGTCTGTAGCCCGATCCCTCTCTGCCGGCTACCGCATGCGCTCGATCGGCCTACCATCGCGGCACACGATCCCGTATCGAGAGGCCCGGACGGTTTCCGGCGGCAAGGCGATGGCGCACACGCATCACGATCACCCGCACGACCATCATCACGGCCATGCGCATGCGCCGGCCAGCTTCGGCCGCGCGTTCGCGATCGGCATCACCCTCAACCTCGCCTACGTCGCGGGCGAGGCGATCTGGGGCGTGCTGGCGCACGCGCTGGCGCTACTCGCCGATGCCGGACACAATCTCGGCGACGTGCTCGGCTTGGCCTGCGCGTGGCTCGCCTCCGCACTCGGCCGGCGGCGCCCCTCCGGACGGTTCACCTACGGGCTGCGACGCACCTCGATCCTGTCGGCGCTGGGCAACGCGATCATCCTGCTGGTCGTCACCGGCGGCATCGCCTGGGAGGCGATCCGGCGGCTGCTGCAGCCCGAGCCGGTGGCGCCCGGCGCGATGATGGTCGTGGCCGCGATCGGCATCCTGGTCAATGGCGGCACCGCGCTGCTGTTCCTGTCCGGGCGGCGCGGCGACCTCAACCTGCGCGGCGCCTTCCTGCACATGGCCTTCGACGCGCTCACCGCGGCGGCGGTCGTCGCCGCCGGTGCGGCGATCTGGTGGACGCACTGGCGCTGGATCGATCCGTTGATCAGCCTCGCGGTCGCCGCCGTGATCGTCGCCGGCACCTGGTCGCTGCTGCGCGGCTCGCTCGACCTCGCCCTGGACGCGGTGCCGGCGGGGATCGACCGGGGCGCGGTCGAGCGCTTCCTGCGCGCGCTGCCGGGCGTCACCGACCTGCACGACCTGCATATCTGGGGGATGTCGACCACCGAGACGGCGTTGACCGCGCACCTGATCCGTCCCGGCTGCCCGATCGATGACGGGCTGCTGCAACGCGCCGCCGCCGACCTCCGCCACCGCTACGGCATCGGCCACGCCACCTTCCAGATCGAGCATGGCGGCGACGGACGCTGCGCCCAGTCCGCCGACGGCGCGCTCTGAGGCGCAGGCGATGAGCGCGTTGCTTCGGCTCGGCTGGGTCAGCCTGGTCGTCAGCCTGGCGGCGCTGGCGCTGAATTACGCCGCCTACGTCGTCCCCGGCAGGGTGGCGCTGTACTCGGACGCGATCGAATGCATCATCAACGTGGTCGCGGCCGGC
>CAXUCM010000190.1:0-7247 GCA_964249315.1 uncultured Acetobacteraceae bacterium
GCCCGTCGATGACGCTCGCGCTCGGCATCCGCTGCGCGGGAGCCGGCGCCCGGCGCGACGCGGCGGGAAGCGGTGCGATCACGGGCATCAGCCCCTGCGGCACCGGCGGCACCGGCTGCGGCGTCAGCCGCTCGCGATCGCCGAACATGTACCAGCCGGTATAGGCCAGGCCGAGCAGCACCGTCCCGACCAGCAGCGCCGCCCCGACCGGCAGGCCGCGCTCGGGCGCCGGCGACGGAAAATGCAGCTCCGGCCGGCGCGACCCCGCGCCGCCTTCCTGGCGGAAACGCAGCGCCAGTTGCTGGGCGTCGAGGCCCAGGGCCGCGGCGTAGCTGCGCAGGAAGCCGACCGCGTAGGTGCCGCCCGGGAGGTCCTGCGGCCGGCCTGCCTCGAGCGCCTGCAGGTAGGCCAGCTTGATGCGCAGCCACCCGGACATCTCCGCGAGCGTCCAGCCGAGCTGCTCGCGTCTCGCCCGAAGCGCGTCGCCGACCGGCGAGGCGGGATGACGTTCGTCCGGCAGGGTCTGCATGTTCATCGTCGCGGCCTCCTGCTTCGATGCTAGCGCAGAACGGTGTCGCGTGACGAACTGTTATAAGGCCAGGGCTCAGCCGGCCGCCTGCTTGAGCCGGCCGGCGAACTGCTTGCGGAACTTCGCCACCTTCGGCGCGACGACCACGCGGCAATAGCCGGCGCCGGGATGCTTGGCGAAGTAGTCGTGATGCTCCGGCTCGGCGGGATGGAAGGTCGGCAGATCGACGATCTCGGTGACGATCTCGCCGTCCCAGATCGCCGCCGCCTCGATCTCGGCGCGGATCGCCTCGGCGATCCGTCGCTCCTCGTCATCGGCCACGAAGATGACCGAGCGATACTGGGTGCCGACATCCGCACCCTGGCGGTTCGGCGTGGTCGGGTCGTGGATGGTGAAGAACACCCGCAGCAGGTCGGCATAGGACAGTCGGGCCGGATCGTAGCTGACCCGGACCACCTCGGCATGGCCGGTGGTGCCGGTGCAGACCTGTTCGTAGCTTGGCCGTCCGACATGGCCGCCGGCGTAGCCGGACAGCACGTCGGTCACCCCGACGAGCTCATCGTACACCGCCTCGAGGCACCAGAAGCATCCGCCACCCAGAACTGCCTGTGCTCGAACTGCCTGCGCTCCGACTGCCTGCGCCATCACGACCTCCATCGATCCAGAGATCCGGGACATGGCGACGATGGCGCGCGGCGGAAAGCCCTTGACGGGTTTCTCCATGTCGTGATCGGGAGGGGAACCGCGCGGCCCGGACCCGCGCTTCTGTGACGGATATGGAGGATCTAGATGTCCGCGAACCCTCTCGAAGACGACCCTGAACGCGAGCATCGCATCCGCGAACGCGCCTACCATCTCTGGATCGAGGAAGGTCGTCCGCACGGCCGCGATGCGGAATTCTGGGAGCGTGCCCGCGAGCTGGTCGCCATGCGGGACAGCGCCGGCAGCGGCCAGTTGCCCAACCCGCTCGCCTCCGGCGAAGTCCCCACCGGCGGCGAGCCGGTGGAAGAGGCGTTCCTGCAGGAAAATCTCGGCGAGTTCCCGGACCGGCTGGCCGATCAGGGCGAAGTGGCGGCGACGCCGCAGGCGGCGCCGCGCGCCAGGGTGAAACCGGCAACGCCGGCTCCCGTCCCGGCGCAGCAGTCGGCAACGGCGGAGCAGATGCCGGCCAAGCCTTCGGTCAAGGCCAAGGTGCTGGCGGCAGTCAAGAAGAGCAAGCCGAAGGGGTAGTGCTGCCCTATTTCGGCACCACCTCGACCGATCCGCGGGGTGCGCGCAGCCGCCGCGGATGGATCACCGGGGTGCTCCGCGACGCGATCCGCGGCGGCGTCCTGGCCATGCCCGGATCGACGGCGGGCGGCGCGCGAACGATGCCGCCGGTCGGCCCGGGAGCCGCGGCCGGAGGCGTCGCGGTCTGCGCGCGCACCGGCGGCGCCGTCACGCCGAGGAGCAGGACGACGAGCAGTCCGATCGATCTGGCAGCTGGCATGATCATCCTTTTCAGAAACAGCCGACGAAGCGCGACGGCACCTGCCAGAGCCGGTCGCCGCTCAGATGCAGGTCGATCCGGTACAGCGCGTCGTGCCGCGAGTCCGCGCTGCGCAGCACCCTGGCGAGCCAGCCCTGCAGCGTCGCATCGTCCAGACCCAGGCTGCCGTGCGGATCGCGCGGCAGGTGCGCCATGCCGAGCAGCATGTCGCGCCAGTCGGCGTCCGACATGCGCTGATGCGAGCCGGCCTGCGCCGAGCCCCAGGCCTGCGAGCGCGTCCGCGCCAGGCGGGCCAGCCCGGAGGGCAGGTCGGCATAGCGCAGGTGGAACAGGAACAGCTCGTCGAACTGCGGCGGCGCGTCGATATTGTGGAACCCGGGCGCCCAGCGCACCGGGCGCCGGATCAGCACCGGCTTGCACATCGCCGAGCTGAAGCGCAGCCAGCGCCGCTGCGCGCTGACCGGACGGTCCCAGTCCAGCGCCGGCTCGTCCTGCGGGCCGTGCACCAGGTCGAGCCCGATCGCCGAGATCACCGCCCCCTGCGGCAGCATCGCGGCATAGTCCGCCAGGGAGACGTGCAGCGCCGGATCCGCCACCAGCATCTCGTCGACGTCGACGTAGATCACGCTCTCGTACCAGACCAGCAGGGCGGCGCAGAAATCCGACACGAAGCCGCATCGCCGATGGTCGTCCTGCGGCGAGCGCGGGATGCGGACCAGGTTCAGCCCGACGGGCAGCCGGTCCGGCCGGGTGCTGCCGTCGCTCGATCCGTGATCGACCACGTAGCAGTGCTGCGCCGGCGCCTGGGCGGTGTAGTGGCGCAGCCAGACCGGCAGGAACTGCGCCTCGTTGTACACCATCGTGACGACCGCGAGCGGTGCCCGCATAGCTGTCTGCATGCGCATCAGCAAAGCAGCTTTGGCGGGCTTGCACTACCCTGGCGCACTCCATAGCGTGCACGCATGGGCCGCAAGCAGAACGTTCAACCCGCCTCCAGCCGGCCGACCTGGACGTGAGCGCCACTTCCGCGCCCGGCCGGATGACGCTGCGCAAGCCGGTGGCGCATGTCGAGGCGGAGATCGCCTCGCACGGCATGCGGCGCTCGCTCGGACCGCTCAACCTGACCATGCTCGGCGTCGGCTCGACCATCGGCGCCGGCATCTACGTGATGACCGGAACTGCGGCG
Organism: uncultured Acetobacteraceae bacterium; assembly: GCA_964249315.1. GTDB lineage: Bacteria > Pseudomonadota > Alphaproteobacteria > Acetobacterales > Acetobacteraceae > Lichenicoccus. Next base: position 3,205 of record CAXUCM010000190.1, read on the forward strand.
GCGCATTATGCCGGTCCGGCGGTGCTGCTCTCCTTCCTGCTCACCGGCCTCGCCTGTTCCTTCACCGCACTGTCCTACGGCGAACTCGCCTCGGTGATGCCGGTGAGCGGCTCGGCCTATACCTACGCCTACGTCGCGGTGGGCGAGGTGTTCGCCTGGATCACCGGCTGGCTGCTGCTGCTCGAATACGGCATCTCGACCGCGGCGGTGGCGGCCGGCTTCTCCGGCTACGCCACCAGCCTGCTGGCCGATCTCGGCGTCGTCGTGCCGCCGCTGCTGCACACGCCGCTGATCGTGACGGCACAGAATGCCAGCAGCACCAGCCTGCTCTGGACCGGCGGCCTCGACCTGGTGGCCGCCTTCGCCAGCCTGCTGGTGACCGCGATCCTGGTGGTCGGGGTCAAGGAATCCGCCACCGTCAACAGCGTCATCGTGGTGATCAAGGTCTCGGTGCTGATAGCGTTCGTCGCACTCGGCATCGGCGCGGTGCATCCCTCGAACTGGGTGCCGTTCATCCCGCCCAATACCGGCGGCCTGCATTTCGGCGTGCCCGGCATCTTCCGCGCCGCCTCGGTGATCTTCTTCGCCTATGTCGGCTTCGAGGCGGTGTCGTGCGCCGCCGCCGAGGCACGCAACCCCAGGCGCGACATACCGATCGGCATCATCGGCTCGCTGGCGATCTGCACGGTGGTCTACATCTCGGTCGCCGCGGTGCTGACCGGGATCGTGCCGTACCAGAAGCTCGGCGTGCCGGACCCGCTGGCGGTCGCGGTCGATGCCATGCACCGGCACTGGCTCGCCCTGCTGATCAAGATCGGCGCGGTCACCGGCCTGTGCTCGGTGATGCTGGTGCTGCAATACGGGCAGTCGCGCATCTTCTACACCATGTCGCGCGACGGGCTGCTGCCGCGCATGTTCCACCGGCTGCATCCGCGCTTCCGCACGCCCTGGCTCGGCAGCATCGCGGTCGGCACCGGCACCGCGGTCGCCGCCGCCACCCTGCCGATCGACATCATCAGCGACCTGGTCAGCCTCGGCACCACGGTCGCCTTCGGCATCGTCTGCTTCACCGTGATCTGGCAGCGCAACGCGCGTCCGGACCTGGTGGCGCCGTTCCGCGTGCCGCTCGGCGGCGTGCGCATACGCGGCTTCTGGATCGGCACCACGCCGGCGCTCGGCATGCTGTTCTGCGTGGTCATGGCCGCACCGCTGCTCATCGACCTGACCGTCGCCCTGTTCACCGGCAACCCGGTGCCGGCGCTGCTGCTGCTCGGCTACGCGGCGCTGGGAGCGCTCACCTATCTCGCCTACGGCAGGCGCCATTCCAGGCTTGGGCGCGAGGTTGCCGCCGCCGCGGACGCACGCCCTTCCTGAAATCGGCGCGAATGCCTATTCGTCGCACCGAGCGTGGACGATGCAGGAGCCGACATGAACGCCCAACCCGACCTGCCCTACGAGACCGGCGCGATCCTGGCAGCTCTCGATGTCGGTCGCGCGCGCATCCGCGAGGGCGCGCATCCGGTGCACTCGCCGCTGACCGGCGAGGTCATCGCCCGGATCGACCATGCCATGCCGGACACGATCGAGACGGTGATCGACACCGCACAGGCCGCCTTCCTGCGCTGGCGCCGGGTGCCGGCGCCGCGACGCGGCGAGCTCGTGCGCCTGTTCGGCGAGGAGCTGCGCGCGGCCAAGGACGCGCTCGCCCGCCTGGTCAGCATCGAGGCCGGCAAGATCCCGTCCGAGGGCGCGGGCGAGGTGCAGGAGATGATCGATATCTGCGACTTCGCGGTGGGGCTGTCGCGTCAGCTCTACGGCCTGACCATCACCAGCGAGCGGCCCGAGCACCGCATGATGGAGCAGTGGCATCCCGCCGGCGTGGTCGGCGTGATCTCCGCCTTCAACTTCCCCGTCGCGGTCTGGGCCTGGAACGCGGCGCTGGCGCTGGTCTGCGGCGACGCCGTGGTGTGGAAGCCCTCCGAGAAGACGCCGCTGACCGCGCTTGCCGTGATCGCGCTGTTCGAGCGCGCCGCCGCCCGCTTCGGCGAGGCGCCGGAGGGTCTGTGCGGGCTGCTGCTCGGCGCCCGCGAGACCGGGGCCGCGCTGGTGCGCGACCCGCGTGTCGCGGTGCTGTCGGCGACCGGCTCGACGGCGATGGGACGCGCCGTCGGCCAGGCGGTGGCGGCGCGCTTCGGCCGCGCCATCCTCGAGCTCGGCGGCAACAACGCCTCGATCGTCTGCCCGTCCGCCGACCAGGAGCTCGCCCTGCGCGCGGTCGCCTTCGCGGCGATGGGCACGGCCGGGCAGCGCTGCACCAGCCTGCGCCGGCTGATCGTGCATGCGAGCATCCATGCCGCCTTCACCGCCAGGCTGCGCACGGTGTTCGCGAACGTCTCCGTCGGCAACCCGCTGCTGGGCGAGCATCTGGTCGGCCCGCTGATCGACGCGGCCGCCTTCGAGGCGATGCGGGCGGCGCTGGCGCGTGCGCGCGACGCCGGCGGCACCGTGTTCGGCGGCGAGCGGATCGGCGACGGCGATGCCTACTACGTGCGGCCGGCGCTGGTGCTGATGCCGGGCCAGACCGGTCCGGTGCTCGAGGAGACCTTCGCGCCGATCCTCTACGTGCTGGAATACGAGGCCTTCGACCACGCGCTGGCGCTGCAGAACGGCGTGCCGCAGGGCCTGTCCTCGTCGATCTTCACCCGCGACCTGCGCGAGAGCGAGCTGTTCCTGTCGGCGGTGGGCTCCGATTGCGGCATCGCCAACGTCAACATGGGCCCGTCCGGAGCGGAGATCGGCGGTGCCTTCGGCGGCGAGAAGGAAACCGGCGGCGGCCGCGAGTCCGGCTCGGACTCCTGGAAGGCCTACATGCGCCGCGCCACCAGCGCGATCAATTACGGCCTGTCGATGCCGCTCGCGCAGGGGGTGCGGTTCGATATCTGAAGACCGGGATTTCAAAGGCGAGCCTTTGATGGGGTCCAAGGGGCAAAGCCCCTTCGCTTCCTGACAGGTGCGCCCACGGGGAAGGAAAGACAGTGTCCGGAACGAAGCCGCGGATACCGCGCAGGCGGTGGCAGATCGGGCTCCTGCTCGGCTCCGGCGTGCTGATCAACTATTTCGACCGGATCAGCCTCTCCGTCGCCGCACCCCAGCTCAGGGCAGAGTTCGGGCTCACGCAGGTCCAGATCGGCTGGCTGCTCAGCGGCTTCTTCTGGGCGTATGCGCTGCTGCAGATCCCGACCGGGATGGTCCTCGACCGCTTCGGCGTCCGCACCGTCACCCGGATCAGCACCTTCCTGTGGGGAGTCGCCGCCCTCGGCACCGCGCTGGTCAGCGGCTATGGCGGCATCATGGTCGCCCGCGTGCTGCTCGGCGTCGCCGAGGCGCCCGGCTTCCCGGCGAGCTCGAAGGCGACCGGCTACTGGTTCCCGCGCGGCGAGCGCGCGCTGGCGACGGCGATCTTCGACGCGGCGGCGAAGTTCTCGAACGTGATCGGCGTGCCGCTGGTCGGCTTCGTCGTTGCCGGTTTCGGCTGGCGCTGGGGCTTCGTGGTGACCGGCCTGCTCAGCCTTGCCTATTTCCTCGCCTTCGTCCTGATCTATCATGATCCAAGCCGCGATCCGAAGCTGGGCACGGTCGAGCGCAACTACATCACGAGCGGCGGTGCGACCCCGGAAGGGCCGGCCGCCTCCGGCGAGCTCGGCATGCTCGGCTACCTGGCCAGGAACCGGAAGGTCTGGGGCCTGACCATCGGCTTCGCCGCCTACGGCTACTCGTTCTACCTGTTCCTGACCTGGCTGCCCGGCTACCTGGTGCAGTCGATGCACATGTCGATCCTGAGATCCTCCGGCTTCGCCGCGATCCCGTGGGCCTGCGCCACGGTCGCCGACCTCGTCGTCGGCGGCTGGCTGATCGACGCCCTGATCGCGCGTGGCCACGACGAGACGCTGGTGCGCAAATCCGTGCTGGTGGTCGGCATGCTGATCGGGCTCGCCGTGTTCGGGGCGACGCTGACCCGCGATGCCGGCTGGGCGATCGTGTGG
>CAXUCM010000191.1:0-7230 GCA_964249315.1 uncultured Acetobacteraceae bacterium
CCCGCGATGCAGGAACACGCGGCCTGCTGCATATCGACCTGGTGCGGCCGCAGCCCGAGGTGCGGGTGAAGCGGATCGAGATCTCCCAGGGCAGTGCCGGCGGCAGCGCCGGCCGCAAGATCGTGGGCGAGGACGCCGAGCGCGCCGGCGCGTCGGGCAAGGCGGTCGGCGAGGGTGCGCGAACTCCGGCGCGACTGCCGCGCGTGGTGCGATCCGTATCGATCGAGGATTGAAGTAAACTGAACCGAGGGCGCCGACGTTGCCGGAACGGGACGATCGCACCCTGCTGAAGGAAACAGACCATGCGTTCGATGAATGACCAGGCAAGCGAGCCGATGACGCTGCCGATCGATATACGCCAGCTCTCGGTGCAGCAGTTGCAGTCTCTGGGAATGTCGCAGATCGCCTACGTCAAGCCGGTGCTGGTGGACGGCAACGCGGCGTTCGCGATCCACGCCGCGGACGGCACGCCGATGGCGGTGGCCGGAGATTGTGACGTCGCCTTCGCCGCGATCCGCCAGCATGAGATGATGCCGACGCTGGTGCACTGACGCCGGCGAGGGCCGGTCCGGCCTAGCCGTCGCAGGGATCGAGCCAGCCGATATGACCGTCGCTGCGACGATAGACCACGTTAATCTCGCCGCTCGCATTGTTGCGGAACATCAGCACTGCCTGATCGGCGAGATCGAGCTGCATCACCGCTTCGCCGACGGTCAGCTGGGTGATGTCGGTCGCCTGTTCGGCAATGATCGTGGCGTAGGCGCCGGACGTCGCCGGCTCGGTCTCGATCGGCGACATCGACGCGCCGGCGCCGCGCCGTAGCAGGCGCGGCGCGTCATCGTCCTGACGAAGCACGTACTGGCGTCCGATCTCGGGGCGACGGCGCTGGGCAAGGTCGCGGGAATGCTCGTTCACCCGCCGCCGATAGCGGCGCAGGCGCTTGGCGATATGCTCGGCCGCATCGTCGAAGGCGCCATGCGCATCCGCCGCCTCGCCTTCGCCGCGAAGCAGCAGGCCGCGTGCGGCGCGCACGTTGATGTCGCACGTGAAGAAACTGCGCGCGCGGCCGAAGGTGACGCTCGCCTCGAGAGCATTGTCGAAATATTTCTCCGCAATAACGTCGAGGTGAGCGACCACGCGCGTCCGCAGCGCCTCGGAAAGGTCGATCTGTTTGCCGGCGACATTGATCTGCATGCGTGCTGCCTCCCTGCCATGATCGTCACGTCGCAGCTCTGCTGGCGGCCGGAACCGGCGTCGGTCGGTCAGACGGAGACTGTCTTTTCCCGCTTGCGCTGAACCGAACTCGGTATGCGCAACGCTTCCCGATACTTGGCCACGGTTCGCCGGGCAATGTCTACGCCCTCACGCCGAAGTGCTGCCACGATCGCATCATCGGACAGGGTCGCGAGCGGATCCTCGCCGGCCACCATGCCGCGGATGCGATGGCGTACCGCCTCGGCGCTGTGGCTCTCGCCGGTGACGCCGGCGATCGCGGTGGTGAAGAAGTATTTCAGCTCGAACAGGCCGCGCGGCGTCGCGATGTACTTGTTCGCGGTGACGCGGCTGACCGTGCTCTCATGCATCTCGACCGCTTCGGCGATGTCGCGCAGGATTAGCGGCCGCAGATGGCCGACGCCGCGGGCGAGGAAGCCTTCCTGGCGTCGCATCACCTCGCCGGCCACCTTCAGGATGGTCTGCGCACGCTGCTGCAACGATTTCACCAGCCAGTTGGCGCTGGCCAGCTTCTCGGCGAGGAACAGGCGCTCCTCGCGACGGGCGCGCAACGAGACGCGCGCGTGGAAGGCCTCGCTGACCAGCAGGCGCGGCAGCGTGTCCGGGTTCAGCTCGAGGATCCAGTCACCGTCCAGGCCGGGACGCATCAGCACGTCCGGCAGGATCGGCTGCGGCGAGCCGTGGTCGTAGCCGGTCGCGGGTTTCGGGTCGAGCGCGCGGATCTCCGCGATCATCTCGGCGAGGTCCTCGGCATCGACGCCGCAGAGCGCCTGCAGCCGCTTGTGCTCGCGCCTGGCCAGGACCTCGAGATTGTCCAGCAGCGCCTGCATCGCCGGATCAAGCCGGTTGCGCTCGGCGAGCTGCACGGCAAGGCAGGTGCGCAGGTCGGGCGCGAACAGGCCGATCGGATCGAAGCGCATCATCCGCGCCCGCACCCCGGCCACGCGTTCGGCGCTGGTGCCCAGGGCTGCGGCCAGCACCGCATCCTCGGTGGCGACCCTTCCGGCGGGGCAGAGCAGGGCGATCAGGTGGGCGCCGATCAGCCGGTCGACCGGGTCGGTGAAGCTGAGCCGCAACTGCTCGCCGAGATGGTCGCGCAGGCTGCGCGGCTGCTCGGCCAGGTTCTCGATGAAGGTGCCGTTATCGTCGCCGCTGCCGTTCGAACGGCCGGCGGCGGCCTGCGCGACGTACTCCATGCCGGGCTCGGCGGCGTGCGCGGGACCGTCATGGGCACCGTCATAGCCGGGAGCGTCGAACTGCTCGGCATAGTTGGTGTCGAGCGGGGCGAGCTCCTGGTCGGGCAGCGTGCCGGCGCCGATCAGCAGGTCGGTGCCGACCGGCGCCGTCTCGTGCGCCGGCGCCGGCCGCTGGTCGAGGGCGGGTTGCTCCGGCGAGGTGTCGGCACGCTCGTCGCGCTCAAGTAACGGATTGCGCTCGAGCTCTTCCTCGATGAAGGCGGCGACCTCGAGGTTGGTGTATTGCAGGAGCTTGATGGCCTGACGCAGTTGCGGCGTCATCACCAGGGATTGGCTTTGTCTGAGCTCCAGCCGTGGTCCAAGCGTCATGGGATGAGAAGCTACAACGAAAAACGCTCTCCGAGATACACGCGTCGCACATCCTCGTGCGCGACCACCTCGTCCGGTGCGCCCTGCATCAGCACCTGGCCGCCATGCATGATGTAGGCGCGGTCGATGATCTCCAGGGTCTCGCGTACGTTGTGGTCGGTGATCAGCACGCCGATGCCGCGATGCTTGAGGTGCGACACCAGGTCGCGGATCTCGCCGACCGCGATCGGATCGATGCCGGCGAGCGGCTCGTCGAGCAGGATGTAGCTCGGCTGGCTGGCCAGCGCCCGGGCGATCTCGAGCCGTCGCCGCTCGCCGCCGGACAGGGCGAGCGAGGGCGAGCGGCGCAGCTTGGAGATGCCGAACTCGCGCAGCAGCTCGTCGAGCATCGCCTCTCGCCGGCCGAGATCGGGTTCGACCACCTCGAGGGCGGCCATGACGTTCTGCTCGACGTTGAGGCCGCGGAAGATGCTGGCCTCCTGCGGCAGGTAGCCGATGCCGAGCCGCGCCCGGCGATACATCGGCAGCTGGGTGATGTCGGCGCCGTCCAGGCTGATCGAGCCGGTGTCGGGCTGCACCAGGCCCACGATCATGTAGAAGGTGGTGGTCTTGCCGGCGCCGTTTGGGCCGAGCAGGCCCACCGCCTCGCCGCGCTGCACGCTGATCGAGACGTCCCGCACCACCGCACGCTTGCGGTAGGTCTTGCCGACGGCGTGCGCGGTCAGGCCGACCGAGGCTGCGGCGCGCGAGGCCGCATCCAGCTTGCGGGCGGGGATCTCGTTCACGGTCCGGGCTGCCCGGCCGGCCTGGCCGGAGCTGCCTTGCCGAGGGCTGCCTTGCCGGGGGCCGCCTTGCCGGCCGCATCATTGTCGTTCGGAACGATCAGGCCCTGCACGCGCGCTCCCGGGTCCTCGGTCATCGTGGCCAGCCCGGTATGCATGTTGACAATCGCTGCCGCTCCGTTGAGCTGGTTCTGCCCACGGGTGATGTGGACATTGCCGACGATACGCGCAATCCCGGTATCGGGAACATAGACCCCGCGCTCCCCGGTGACGGTCTCGGTGCGGGTGCGCACCACCACGTCGCCGAACGCGTCGACCAGCTTCAGCTTGCCGGAGCCCTGGACCGGATCGTCGCTCGGCTTTGCCGGCTTGGCGGCCGCCGCGGGCTGCGTCGGCGCGTGCCCGGGGTCGGCCGGCGCGCTGTAGCCGACGAGCGTGTCGGCGCGGACACGCCTGCCGTCGTTGGTGGTTACCGTCGCATCGCCGCGGCCGACCGACATGCGCAGGCGCGACCAGTACTCCATCACGTCGCGCGCGGTCAGCAGGTCGGTCGGCGTGGTCAGGCGCAACGCGCGGCCGGTGAGCACCAGCACCGCCTGGTCGATATCGTAGATGGCGTGATCGCCCCAGGCCTGGTCGGTCGCGGTGAAGATGTGCACGTGGCCGAACGCCTCCAGCCGGTAGATCTCGTTGGCGCCGGTATCGTCGAGCACGGGCGCCGTCCCCCGCGCGGGCTTCGCCGGCGCCGCCGCTCCCGGCTTCTTGCGGTAATAGGCGAGCAGCCGGTCTCCGGTGACGGTGACGGTGCCGCGCACCGCCTGCGCCTCGCCGCGGGCGGTGACGGTCTGCGCCTTCTGGTCCCAGTCGAAGCCGTCGCGCGCGGTGACGGTGATCTGGCCGCCATGCGACAGGTCGATCGCCTGGGCGCGCGCCGGGGACAGCCGCGCCAGGCTCAGCAGGCAGGCGGCGAGGAGCAGGGCGGTTGTGCGCACGCCCCGGATCATCGCGGCGCGGCACGCGCGGGTGCCGCCGTGGAGTCGCCTGGATGTGCCGCATGATCGTCGTTCAGGATCATCCGCGACGGCCCGCGGAACTGCACCACGCCGTCATGCTGCGACATCAGCTCGCCCTGCGCGTCGAGCACCCCGAACGGACCCTCCGCATGCACCCAGTCGTCGGAGGCGAGGATGCCGCGCCTGACGTCGATCACCGCCGTCGGTCCGTGCATCAGGGTGCCGTCGTCGCGATAGAAGGTGACGCCGCCGGACAGGTCGAGGATCTGCTCGTGCGGCATGTAGACGCCCCAGGGTGCGTGCGCCAGCATCCAGTTGCCGGCCTGGGTCACGGTGTCGGCGACCGGACGCACCAGGTCGATCCGGTCCGGGTTGATCTGGCGCGCCTCGTCGGCGGTGATCATGTAGGGACGGCCATGCGCATCCAGCCCGTGATAGCGCACGCCCAGCATGCGGCCGCTATCCAGGTCGACCAGGCTGGCCTGGCGCGTGGCGGCGCGGCCGGCGATGACCGCCCGGTTCAGCTCCGGCCACGCCGCGATCGAGCCGAGCAGGCCGAGTGCGGCGAACGGCATCAGCCACTTGCTCCACAGCAGCACCAGCCGGCGGCGGGCCTGCTGCTGCTCGTTCGGCGGCCGGCGCGGGCGACTGGGCTCCTGCACGCTCATCCGGCGCGGCGCTGCCGGCGCACCCGGCCGCGGCGCCGCCGCGGTGACCCTAGGATCGAAATTGGGCTTGCGACGGTCCATGCGCTCAGGCGATCCCGGCGCGGAGCAGGTCGTGCACGTGCAGGATGCCGACCGGCCGGCGCTGCGCGTCGACGACGAACAGGCTGGTGATCGGCCGGCGTCCGTCATTCATGATGTGCAGCGCCTCGGCGGCCAGCATGTCGGGACCGATGGTGCGGGGTGCGGCGTTCATCACCTCGCCGGTGCGCAGCGCCAGCAGGTCGCGACCCGGCTGCGGGCCGATCGCGCGGCGCAGGTCGCCGTCGGTGATGATGCCGACCAGGGTGCCGTCGCCGCCGGTGATGCCGAGGCAGCCGAACGCCTTGCTGGTCATCAGCATCACCGCCTGCAGCATCGGCAGGTCGGGTCCGGCGAGCGGGATCATCTCGCCGCCATGCATCAGCTCGCCCGCCCGGCGCAGCCGCGCGCCCAGCCGGCCGCCCGGATGGAACAGGCCGAAATCGCTGGCGGTGAAGCCGCGTCGCTGCAGCAGCGCCACCGCCAGCGCGTCGCCGAGGGCGAGCTGCATGGTGGTGCTGGTGGTCGGCGCCAGGCCCATCGGGCAGGCTTCGGCCGCTGCCGGCAGCGCCAGCACGATGTCGGCGGCCCGGGCCAGCGTCGAGGCCGGCTGCGAGGTGATCGCAATCAGGGTGAGGCCGAAGCGCTTGCAGTGGGCGATGACGTCGGCGAGCTCGGCGGTCTCGCCGGAGTTCGACAGGGTGAGCACCGCATCGCCCGGCTGGATCATGCCGAGGTCGCCGTGCGACGCCTCGGCCGGATGCACGAACAGCGACGGCGTGCCGGTGGAGGCGAGGGTGGCCTGAATCTTGCGGCCGACATGTCCGGACTTGCCGATGCCGCAGACGACGACGCGTCCGGGCAGGGCGGCGAGCGCATCGAGCGCGCGCACCAGGCAGCCGGCCAGCGGCGCGCCGGGCACGAGCGCTGCGGCCAGGCCGGCCAGCCCCTCGGCCTCGGCGCGCAGCACCTCGGCGGCGATCTGCAGGTCGCCCGGATGCGGGTTCGCCGCGTCGGGCATCAGGGTGGGCGTCGTGTCGGGCATCGTGTCCGGGATGGTATGGTCAGCCGGCAAGCGACGGTCAAATCAGTGCGCGAACAGGTCGGGTTCGTCGTAGCCGAGCACGTCGAGACGGGCGCGCGCCGGCAGGAAGGCGAAGGCGGCGAGCGCCAGCTCGAGCCGGTTCTCGCGCAGCAGCAAGCCTTCCAGCCGCTCCCAGAGCGCGTGCAGGTAGAGCACGTCGGAGGCGGCATAGCTCAGCTGCTCGGGGGTCAGCTCGGGTGCCCCCCAGTCGGAGCTCTGCTGCTGCTTGTTCAGCTCGACGCCGAGCAGCTCGCGGCAGAGCTCGCGCAGCCCGTGCCGGTCGGTGAAGGTGCGCACCAGCTTGGCGGCGATCTTGGTGCAGCGTACCGGTGCCACCTCGATGTCCAGCGCGTGCTGCAGGATGCCGACGTCGAAGCGGGCGAAATGCATCAGCTTGAGCAGCGACGGGTCGGCCAGCACGCGCTTGAGGTTCGGGCAGTGCGCGCCGTGGCCGCCGAGGGCGGGCGGGATGATCTGCACCAGATGCACCTGGCCGTCGCCGCCGCAGAGCTGGACCAGGCAGAGCCGGTCGCGATGCACGAGCAGGCCCATGGTCTCGGTGTCGACGGCGACCGCGCCCTCGAAGCCGACATCGTCCGGCAGGTCATGCTTGTGCAGGTGGATCGTCGCGTTCTGCAGGAACTGCGTGACGCTCATGAACTCAGCCCTTGGTGCCCAGGAGAAGACTCGAACTTCCACGTCCTTTCGGACACAGGTACCTGAAACCTGCGCGTCTACCAATTCCGCCACCTGGGCATGCACGGCGGGCGTGCGGTGGAGCGGCGGTGTAGCCACCGGCTTCCGGCG
>CAXUCM010000192.1:0-7203 GCA_964249315.1 uncultured Acetobacteraceae bacterium
ACCACACGTAAGGCCAGGGCTCTGCCCTGGACCCGCTCAAGGCGAAGCCTTGAGAATCCGCTTGTGGTTTTCACGCGCCAAGAGCTTTGCGGGCGGAGCGGCGGATGCCTATCCTGCTGCCTGCGCCTTCCGCACTTCGTCCAGCACCGCTTCATGCGTCGCCAGTATGCGCCGCAGCGTGGGTTTTCCCTTGTCGCTCGCTTCAGCGATGCCCTCGTGCATTTCCTCGATCCCCGTCGTCATCTGCTCGGCCAAGCCGGATAGCCGCTCCTGCAGCTGCTCGTCGTCGTCCTTGAGTTCGGCCGTCCAGATTGCCAGGACGCGAGAGAGTTCGGTTGCAGCGCGGTTGGGCGGGACGCCCGCTTGCAGGAGCTTGATGAGCGGGGCCAGGTCGGCGGCAGGGGAGCGGGACATGCCTTGGCAAGGTAGCTGGGCGAACCGTGGGTGGCTAGACGACGAGGCGCTGCTTTGGATCGGAAGCAGCAACACTCGCCGTGTCACAGACCTCGGCCTCCGGCAACCGGCTTGCTGAACAGATGGATTCTCAAGGCTAAGCCTTGAGCGGGTCCAGGGCAGAGCCCTGGCCTTTACACGTCATACCATCTACCGCCCGTCCGAGAAGTCGTGCACCAGTCTGGCGACCGCCTCGGGGTCGGTCTCCTCGCCGACGCGACGCGCGAAGCGGCGGCACTCGTCGAGGCTGACCGCGCGCAGCGCCTGCTTGACCCGCGGCACCGCCGTCGCGTTCATGCTGAACGAGCGCAGCCCGAGACCCAGCAGCAGCGGCACGATCTGCGGATTGCCCGCCATCTCGCCGCAGAGCGAGACCGGCCGGCGCATGCGCAGCGCTGCACTGGTGATGTCGCCGATCAGGCGCAGCACGGCCGGATGCAGCGGATCGTACAGCGCCGCGACCTCCGACGAGCTTCGGTCCACCGCCAGCGTGTACATCGTCAGGTCGTTGCTGCCGATCGCGAAGAAGTCGGACTCCAGCGCCAGCGCATCGGCGCCGAGGGCCGCGGCCGGCGTCTCGATCATCACGCCGAGCGGCGGCAGCCGCTCCGGCAGCTTGACGCCACGCCGACGCAGGCGCTTGCCGACCCGCTCGTAGATCTCGCGCGCCGCGCGCAGCTCGGCCAGGGTGGTGACCATCGGCAGCATCACCCGCGTCGGCCCGGCGATGGAGGCGCGCAGGATGGCGGCGAACTGAGTCTCCAGCACCACCGGATGACGCAGCAGCAGGCGCAGCCCGCGCAGCCCGAGTGCCGGGTTGAGGTCGCCGCCGCCAGGCGCGAAGCCGGCATTGCCGAGGGCCTCGCTCTGCTTCTCGCCGCCCCAGTCGAGCACCCGGATGGTGGTGCAGTCGGTGCCCATCGCCTCGATCACGTCGCGATAGACCGCCGTCTGAGCGGCTTCGTCGGGCATGAACTCGGCGTTGATGAACAGGAACTCGGTGCGCAGCAGCCCGATGCCGGACGCACCGGACTGCGCGATCAGCGGCAACTCCGCCGGCAGCTCGAGGTTGGCCTGCAGCTCGATCGTCTCGCCGCTGGCGAGCTCGGCCGGCAGCCGTCGCAGGCGGGCGAAGCGCTGGCGCGCGCGGGCGTACGAGGCGACCCCGCGTCGTGCCTCGTCCAGCGTCTCCGGCGAGGGCGCGATCACCACCGTGCCGGCGACGCCGTCGACGATGGCGATCGCGCCGCCGCGCGCCGCCTCGGTGACGCCGGCGACACCCATCACCGACGGGATGCCCAGGGCGCGCAGCATGATCGCGGTATGGTCCGACGAGCCGCCCTCGTCGGTCGCGACCGCCGCCACGCGCGCCGGATCGATCAGGGCGGCATCCGCCGGCCGCAGCTGTTCGGCGACCAGCACGGCGCCGGCGGGAAGCCGGGTGAAGGAGCGGAACGGCGACCGGGTCAGGTTGCGCACCAGCCTGCGGCCGATCTCGCGCACCTCCTCGGCACGCCGGTCGGCGGCGGCGGCATCCTCGGTGTCGGCAGCACCGGCGCGCGTCGCCGACGCCTGCAGCAGCTTCGCCAACGCCTCGGCCTCCTCGGCGACGGCCGCCTCGGCGTTGACGCGCTCCTCCCGGATCCGCTTGTGCGCGCCGCGAAGCAGGCGCGACGGTCCCAGCATCTGCCGGTAGGCATCGAGCAGCGGCTCGATCTCGTGACGGGTCTCCTCGGGCAGCAGGGCGAGCCGGGCGCGCAGCTTCTCGAGCTGCTTGAGGGAACGCGAGACCGCCTCCCCCAGGCGATCCGCCTCCGCCTGTTCGGCGCCCTGCTTGATCCGGCGCGCCACCACCGGCGTCGGTGCCTCGCTCGCGGTGGCGGCGGCGCCGATGGCGATGCCGGGATACACCGCGACGCCGCTGAAACGCCGCTCCTCCCCCGCGCTGGCTGCCGCTCCCGCCTCCGCTTCGACCGCCGCACGGACCGGCGGCCGCTTCGCGCCGCTGCGTCTCCTGGCCGAAAGCTTGCCCTCAATCCTGCTCATGGAAGCCGGCCTCGACGAGGGTGGCCAGCGCGTCGAGCGCCTCGCGCGCGTCCCAGCCTTCGGCGATCAGCTCGATCTGCGCCCCGCGTCCTGCGCCCAGCATCATCAAGCCCATGATCGACCGGGCGGCGACGGTCTCGCCTTCACGCACGACCTCGATCACGGCGTCGTACTTCTCCGCCATCGAGACGAACTTGGCGGCGGCACGGGCGTGCAGGCCGCGCTGGTTGACGATGGTGATGACACGGCGAACGGAGTCGCTGCCGGCGGCGGGCTGATCCGGCTCCGGCGGCTTCGCCACCCTCAGCCCGCGGCGGCTTGCGCCAGATTGCGTACCTGCGATGGCGTGAGCGGGGTGCTGTCGCAGCAGACGGCGCCGCCAAGGCAGCTCGGCGGCAGGTGCGACGCCGAGGCGATGTATTTGCGCCCGGCGATCTCGGCGATCTCGGCGCACTCGCCGAGGGTTCGCTGCGACCGCACCTTGGCCAGCTTGACCAGCATCGGCAGATTGACGCCGGCAATCACCTCGATGCCGCCGCGCTCCATCGCCGCGATGGCGAGGTTGGAGGGAGTGCTGCCGAACATGTCGGTCAGCAGCATGACGCCGTCGCCGGTGTCCACCTGCTCGATCTCGGTCTCCAGGGCGCGCCGACAGAGCGGGATCTGATCCTCCGCCCCGATGCTGAGTGCCGCGACCTGCTTCTGCGGCCCGACGACGTGCTCCATGGCGGCGCGGAGGGTTCCGCCCAGTTCACCATGGGTAATCAGCACCATGCCGATCATGTCGACCCGCCGGCGCGGGATGATTCACAGTGCGTCACGATGATCGGATACCTGACATAATGAAGCCGCTCACTCCCGTCCCAAAGCCGTAGGCCGTCTTCGTCTCCAGAGCCGGCGCCCACGGACCCGGGATCGCCCAATAATCACGCCAAGCGCCTTGACCACGGCGACCGACCGGTGCCGGCCACCCGAGCATCGATCGCAACGGTTAAATATTTCTTTCGCTCGGTAACGAAGCGCAGCAACACCAATCGCAAGAGTTCATGGATCCTGTCCAGAAAAGGACGATCGTCGGGATCCGCCCCAATAGACCTCGCCACCGTCGGGTCCAGATCGGCCAGAGCAGATAATATGGGTTCGTAGAACGGGTTACGCGGGCATCTCGCGCCGAACACCATGTCGGATTTGCGTAGCAGGCCTGCATCGAACGCAAAGGAAAGCGGCAAAATCGTGAGCAAGTTGCCCGGCCCTGCCACTCCGTCCTGTAACGCTTGTCCGCCAGGCGACGCGATCCGGCCGGCCGCGGATCGGACATGTCGATCACGAAATCGGCATGCGCGCCTGGCGAAGCGGTCGGCGAGATCTCCGCGATGATCCTGTCTGCGATGCCGCCGCCGGGTCCCGGTACAACGTCGCAACAGCAGCACCTCTCTCGCCACCGCGAACAATAGGGCGGCGTCCTGCTTCAATCGCGCGAGCGTCGGCAGCACGAGGGCGCCGTCGAAGCTGCTGGTGCGGGCATCGGCACCGCAGTCCCCGCGCACGGAGGATCGAGGACTTGCCGGCACCGGACAGCCCGATGATCGGCGACACGCGTCACTGGCTCACCCGAGCGCACCTGCATGCAGGCCAATGCGGCCGCCCAGACAATCGAGCGCGTGCAGCACCAGCAGCGGCGCCGAGGCCGGACGGGGATCGAAGCACAGCAGCGGCACGCCGAGCGGGTGCATGGCAGGCTCGGGCAGTCGGGTCGGTGCGCCGCCGAGATCGCAGGCCAGCACCAGCCTTGCCGAGGCGCGGAAGGCGAGGCGCAGGATGCCGAGGCCGCGCATCTCGGCGAGGCCCTCGAGCCCTGGCGGCGCACTGGCGCGGCCGGCTTCGAGATCGACCTGGTCATCCGCCACCAGGATGAGGCCGCGATCGAGCAGCCGGAGCAGCAGATCGGATTTGCCGCAGCCGGAGGGACCGAGCAGGAGCACGCCTTCATCCTCGCGCGCGGCGCAGCTCGCATGAATCTGGATCTTCACGCCTAAGAAGCTAGAGCAAATGCCTGTCAGCCGCGAGCGCACGATGACGCATAATCGAGACGGTTCCGCGTCTTTTAAACAAATGATTGAAAATCTCCGATTTGTGACGCAAATGTGGCAAAGATCGTGAAAAGGGCCACTCATGCTGCTTGCCGAGACGAAGCCGGCGCCGGCCATCATCGAGCGGCGGCAATCACGTGGCCGTCAGGCCGAGGTGTGCATCCGCGCCGTGAACGGGTTCGATCACGGACGCGGCCTGTTTGCGCACCGGATCTCCGAGCAATTGCGCCAGGCGCTCCGCAACGGTGAGGAGTCACTCGCCCTAGCCGGCCTCTGCATGCGCGACGTGGTCCGCGTGACCTACATGGTGCATGATCCCGATGCTTTCCCGGCCTGCTTTCCGCTCCTGCGCGATGCGTTCGACGATGCGCGCCCGGCGGCCACCTTGCGCGTCATCGGCGGGTTCGACCGGCCAGGCATGCAGATCGAGCTTGAACTGGTTGCCAGGGCGACGCGGGCGGATGGGCCCTCATAGGCAGCCGAGAGCAGGCTTCAGAACCCCTAACCAGGCGCGTTGACGAGGATCCCGGCGGAACGTTAGACAAGCCTCCGATCGAAGGCCCGGCCGGCCGGCCGTGGCGAACGAGCGGATGCCGGGCTGGGTTTGCGATGGACGTGGACTTCTCGAAGGACGGCCGACGAGCCCGCGTGCACGCTCGAGGCTATCGCGGCACATCGTCGGAGACGGTGTTCCGCATCGAGGATGAGCACGGCCGGCGGTTGCGCACGATCCGCGGTGCGCGTCATGGCCAGGAAGCCGTGGCGCTGTTCTGGCGTGCCGTCGGTGCGACGCTGCCGGGAGCGACAATGAGCCACGATCTGGAGCGACGCATCCGCAGCGTGCGCAACGCCCGACACGACGCCATGGCGACGCCGGAGCTTCCGTTCGGCACGGAAGAGGCGGCCGCCACCCCTGGCGACGCGCCGTCCGGATCACGGCGCAGCCGCGTCATGCGCGCGTCGGCCGCCGCAACGGCGCAGACCGACCTGTTCGAGGACACACCGGTCGAGCACACGGAAGCAGCGCCGGTCGTCGTCGAGACCGGCACCGTCGCATCGACCCAGAGCATGCGGCTGCCGGAGCCTCGTCTGCTCGACGCCGCCGCCATCATGCTGCAGCGCGTCGATCCGGGCGGCCTGCGTCCGACCGATCACGCCGACGGCTATCTCTACCACGTGACCAACGGTCCCGACGCGAAGCTGGCGCTCGAGCAGGGCTTGTGGGTGAGCGCCACCGATCCGGTCATCCTGACCGAGCGTCGCGGCGTCGCCTACTGGCTCTCGATCCTCGCCGAGGATTACGACTACATCCTCGACGGACCCGCCGACTTCGTCGTGTTGCGGCTGCGCCGTCCGGCCGTCGAGGATCTGCTCGAAGCCGACCCGCATGCCTCACGCAGCGCTGGATGCCCATGCTTCCTCCTGACCGGTGCCGCAGAGGCACACGCGCACGAGTAGGCCGTCACCGGCAGGTCAGCTCGCTGCCGCCGACCGCAGGAAACTGTCCTCCAGCAGGCCGAGAACGCCCGCTGCGTCGACGTCGATGCACACCGATTGTGACGGGTGCGGGTCCCAGGCGGTGGTCGGATAAGGCGGCCGTTCCGGCTTCTGGATGGTCTGGCCGGAGGCGAGGCCGCCGCAGATTACCCGTATCGGTCCATCGCGGGTGGTAAACAGCGTCGGATCGGCGGCGTAGGCAACGGCGAGGCTGTCATGAGCGAAGATCCCGTCGAGCTTGCGGCTGCGCTGATGGAAGCCGAGATAGCTCCGCGACAGCGCATGCAGGAGCTTGCCGGTGGCGCCGCCGGAGGCTCCCAGCCGCTCGAGCACGTCGCTGCCGATCAGTACCTGCTGGGTCACGTCGAGACCGACGACGGTCACCGGCCAATGCGCGGTGAATACCGCGTCGGCGGCATCCGGATCGCCGGCGATGTTGGCTTCGGCCACCGGCGAGACGTTGCCGGTATGGCCGTGCGCGCCGAACGCGCCGCCCATTACCACCACGCCATGCACCAGGCGGGCGATCTCGGGATCCTTGTCGAGCGCACGGGCCAGGTTGGTCAGGCGGCCGACCGCGATGATGGTCACCTCGCCCGGGTGCGCGCGGATCAGGTCGATCATCATGCGATGCCCACGCCTGCCGTCCAGGCGCGACGACAGGGTCTGCGGCAGCACGATGTCGCCGAGCGCGTTCTCGCCATGCACGTGGCGGGCATGCGCGCCGTGCTTGCCGAGCAGGGTGACGCCGGAGCCCTGGGCAACCGGGGCGCTGAAGCCGAGCTGGTCCTTGAGGAACAGCGCGTTCCGCGTCACCGTCTCGATATCGGCATTGCCGAGCACGGTGGTGACGCCGATCAGCTCGAGCTCCGGACGCCGCGTCAACAGCGCCAGCGCCATCGCGTCATCCACGCCGGGATCGGTATCGAAGATGACCTTGCGCATGAATGTTCCTTGTCATGTCCTGGAGCGGATCCAGACGCGGCGCTGAGGCAAGGCAAGCACACCGCGATGCGGCTGCAAAGTCGGGCCGGCGGATCAACCCATCAAGGCCAGGGCTCTGCCCTGGCCTTAATCCGGTCGCCAGCCATCCGCCTTGAGAACCTCGCCGGCAAGG
>CAXUCM010000193.1:0-7171 GCA_964249315.1 uncultured Acetobacteraceae bacterium
TGCTGATCCTGCTCCACGCGGTCGATGATGCGGTCCATCATGTTCACCGCCTCATACGGATACTGGCCGGCCGCGGTCTCGGCCGACAGCATCACCGCGTCCGCGCCGTCATACACCGCGGTCGCCACGTCGCTGGCCTCCGCGCGGGTGGGGGCGGGGGCCGGGTGGTGGGGTCGCGGGCGGCCGGGGGTCCGGGGCGGGGGGGGGGCGGGGCCCCGGCCACGGGACGGGCTGCCGAGAAGGCGGCGAGGGAGGTGCTGGAGATCATCCCCGTATCTTCGCGCACAATCCTTGATGCGCGATTAACGCGAGCGTTCGCCGCGTCTTGATCGAGGCGCGCGCGGCACGATACGATGATGCTGGCAGTGCATCATCAAGCATCGGGTTCATGGCGACGGTCGGCACGGCATGCAGCGACGGCGGCACGAGTGCCGAGTTGAACCGCTTCATCCATTTCGATCCCGTGCGCCTGGTCGACGGCGAGCCGGCACTGGTGTTCGCCTCCGGCAGCGAAACGGTGGCGATGCACGGCAGCGCCGCCACCAACTATTTCGACGGCTGGCGCGCCGACTTCGTCTATACCGGCTTCGCACCGATCCTGGTCATCCAGCTCGTCCATTCGGGCGGCGATCGCGTCGTCTGGTATGCCTCCTGCGATGGCGACCGGCTCGGCGACAAGGTCAGCGACCTGTCGGACCATCATCGCACCCTGCTGCGACGCGCGGCGATGCCGATCCTGCAGCGCCTGCTGTGGGTCCTGACCGAAGCCGTCGAGCCGCGTCTCTCCGACTTCGAGCACGGCTTCCTGCAGCTCGGTCCGGCCTGCCGTCAGGAGCTGCTCGGATTGTGCCAGGACGGCCTGGTGCGGCAGGTCGAGATCGTGCGCGTCGACGACGTGCCGGCGTGCTGCCTGGTTCCGGCCGCCGATGGCGGGCCGCCGGTCGCATTGCGGCGCGAGCATCTCCGCACCGGGCTCCGCCGCGTCCTGCAGGACCAGATGGCAGCAGACGTCGTCCGCGGCACGGTCAGCTTCACCTGTCCGGTCACGGGAGCGGAGATCGGCTGTCAGGGCAGCCTGTGCTTCGACGATTTCCACTTCGCCTACCGCTTCGCCGACGCCACTGGACGCTTCGTCTTCTACGTCATTGCCGGGCACGAGCTGTCCTTCTTCTACGCGCTCTACGTGCCGGCGCTGGCGCTGCTGCTTCCCGCGCCGGTCTTCGAGGGGCCGGCCGAGGGCGCCCGCCACTTCCTGCCGCTCTGGCTGCCCAGGCACCTGATCCACCACGGCGCAGAGTTCGAGGCGTATCTGCGGCAGCGCCCGCGCGGCATCAGCAGCCCGTTGCGGGCGCCGCCATGGACGCATATCGGCCACCAGCTCTGGAACGAGCTGTCCGGCATCGAACGCTATCTCCGGGATGCCGGCCCGGGCGGCCGGCAACCGGAATGGCTGGTGCCGGACGGTGAACGCCAGATCGAATTCTACGGTCCGATCGACGTGCTCTTCCCGCAACTCGTCGGCCGGGTGCGGCGCGGCCTGCGCGACGCCGAAGACCTGGTCCGCTACGCCTATCGCACCGGCCGGATCGTCGTCCGCGTGACCCGCAACTTTGTCTCGGCCGAGCTGCGGGCACGCCTGCTCGAGCATGCGAGGCGGCACGTCCGGGCAGCGCCGGGAGGCGACGAGCCGGCGACGGACGCGCCGGTGCTGCTGCTGGGGCTTCGCCTGGAGAACCGCACGCTCGAGGATCTGGGCGGCTTCTACGAGCGGCTGGCCGCCGCCGTTCTAGCCCGGCATCCCGGTGCGCGCTTCATCCTCGACGGCCACAATGTCGGCGCCGCCGGCGCCGGCAAGTATCGCAGCCATGGCGAGCGGAGCGAGCAGGCACGCGACATCGAGCGCGCCGAGTTCGCCGTCCTCGAACGGCTGCAGCAGGCGTTCGGTGCGGGGACCGTGCGCTCCGCCGTCGGCCTCACCGTGCCTGCGAACCTGTTGCTGATCGCCCGCTGCGAGGCGTTCATCGCGCCCTGGGGCGCCGGACTGGCCAAGTATCGCTGGGCCTGCAACAAGCCGGGCTACGTGTTCACCAGTCGCTGGAACCTGCAGCGGCGCGCCGACCTCGCGATCTACCACGCCGCCGAGAACATGCAGGATCCCGCCGAACTGCGATGGATCCGCGCCGAGCTGGTCACCGACCAGGCTGCGCCGCCGAAGGTCGCCGGCAGCTCGATGCAGCCGCAATGGCTGAACTTCTCGATGGATGAGGCCAGGGTCATCGGCGAGTTCATCGAATTCGTCGACCGCCGGCGCAGCCGAGACCTGGCCGCGCGGGCGGCCTGCTGAAGGGCCGACCGGCTCCTGGCAGCGGCCTTTGGACGTGATCTATGCAAGGCCAGGGCTCTGCCCTGGACCCGCTCAAGGCGGAGCCTTGAGGATCCATTCGTCTTGATGCGATGGTTTCCACACGCCAAGGCCTTGTCAATGCCGGCCTGCCGCCCGTCCGAGCGGCAGCAGGCGGGCGCGCAGCCGTGCGAAGGCGCCCGAGGCGGCCGCCGTAGCGTCCTCGGGCTCGGCGAGACGAGGCTCGGCCTGGATGTCTGCCGTCGGCATCCGGCACACGATCTCGAACGCCTGCCAGGCGTTGCGGCACAGCGTTAGCCAGACCTCGAGATCGGGTTCCTCCGCGACGTTGGTGCCGCCGCTGAAGCCTCTGAGCAGGTTCGGGGCGACCCATTCCACCTCGCCCGGCCGGCGCCCGGGCTCGAGCGGCGTGACCCAGAACAGTCGGTTGGCAGCGTAACGATTGAGTGCGGCGTGCAGCGACAGCATCTCGCTCAGGTCGCAGACCGGACTGGGCTTGTAGAGGAAGATCTTGTCGGCGTCCTCCATCGCCTCGACCATCTTGCGTCCGAGATAGCCGAGCTTGGTCTCGTTCTCGGCGAGCAGGTCCGCGAGGGCGATCTCCCGCGGGCTGCGCCATGTGTGATAGAACAGGCCGACCGCATCGGCCCAGATCATGTATTCCTCCTCGCCGCGGAAGGTGTTGACCGTGGCGCGCAGCGATCCGGGGGCGCCGAGCCCGGCGAAGCCGGTCTCGATCATGCGGATCTCGCGGGTCAGCCCGCGGCAGCCGGCAAAGCGGAACAGGTTGATCGGCTCCAGGCCGCACTGGCGCTGCGCGAAGCCGAATTCGCAGGTCGCGCCGAGATTGATGAACTCGCCGAGCAGCGCGCCGCCCGGGGGCGCCGGGCGCTGCGTCCAGGCCGGGCCCGAGGACAGCGTCGCGCGGTCGAGACGGAATGCGGCATCGGCGCCGCGCAGCGGCGGCTCGAAGGCGAAGTCGATCCGCAGCCGGCCGAGACCGACGCGCTCCGGCGGGATGAAGCAGGTCAGCGTGCTGCCGTGGGTCTGGCCGGGCGACAGCAGGTTGCTGCTGATCGGCGCGCCGTCGACGACGAGCGTCATGCGCTCGCCGGCGCGCACCACGGCGATCTCGAGCCGCAGCCGGAATGCCTGCGCCGGGTGCGGCACCTCGAACTCGAGATGGCTTGCAGTGCCGACGATCCAGGCGCATCGCTCGGCATCGAAGAACCAGCCCTGCGCACGCTGCTGGAAATGCTGCGGATCCGCCGCCGGTATCAGCGTGTCGACGACGTCCAGGCGCTGCGCCGCCGCGGCATAGGCGAGCCGGCCCTGCAGCCCGTCGAGGCGCGATCCCTCGTCGTCGCGCGGGAACAAGGCGGCGATCGCCTGGCGGCTGCGCGGGTTGATCAGCCGCATCAGGTCGAAGCAGCCGTCGCCGAGGTCACGCTGGCGCATCAGCCTGCCGCCGCGCTCGGTGATCCGCGCGAGCAGCGGCGCGGGCACGCGATCGAGCGAGTCGCCCAGCAAGGTGCCCTCGGCGTCGAGGAACCAGACCAGCGACCGGCCGTCCGCGTCGGCGAACTCGATCACGTAGAGCGGCGCGAACAGCGTCAGCAGCAGCCGCGCCGGCTGCGACGGCGCTTGCACCGGAGCGCCGGAGGCATGGCGCAGCGCCAAGGTGCTGCCGTCCGGATGATGCAGGGTCGCGGTCGATGCCGCCTCGATCAGCGGCTGGAACCGGATCTCGTCGAGGAAGCCCTCGACCGGCAGCCGCGCGCGCGTCCGTCGGCTGACTTCGGCATACTCGCGGATCGCCTGTCGCGTGGCGGGATCCTCCGGATCGTCCTGCCAGGCGGCGAAGACCCCCTTGATCTGCATCAGCAGATGGTCCGGCAGTGCCTCGGCCTCGTGGGTGATGAGCTCCCCTGCCGGAGAGATGAACAAGCTGCCCGCCTCGCCGCTGTCGCTCAGCAAGTCGAGCAGCCAGACCGGCGGCAATCCGCAGAACAGCAGGGTGGCGCGCCAGCCGGCGGCGAGATTCAGGCCGCGCAGCGGCGCCTCGCTGCCGTCCGGCCGGCGCAGCATCAGGCTGTCGCCGAGCTGCCTGAGCGGATCGCGCACCAGGTAGGACATCGCCCTGCTCAGCGCGGCAGGACGATCCCGCCGAGTGCGGTCAGCGCCTGGATGCCGGGCAGGGTCTTGCCCTCGAGCCATTCCAGGAAGGCGCCTCCCGCCGTCGAGACGTAGGAGAACTGGTCCAGCACGCCGGCATGACGCAGCGCCGAGACGGTGTCGCCGCCGCCGGCGACCGAGCGCAGCACGCCGGCGCGGGTCATGTCGGCGACGACGCGCGCGAGTGCGGTGGTGCCGGCATCGAACGGTGGCGTCTCGAAGGCTCCCATCGGCCCGTTCCAGACCAGCGTGCGCAGCGTGGCGAGGTGCCGGCCCAGCAGCTCGACGGTACGCGGACCGCAATCGAGGATCAGCGCACCCTCGGCCACCTGTTCCACCGGGACCACGCGGGTGGCGGCGCCCGCCTTGAACTCGGTCGCGGTGACCGCATCCACCGGCAGCAGCAGCTGGCAGCCGCGCGCCTCGGCCTGCGCCATGATCGCGCGCGCGGTCTCGTGCATCTGCGGCTCCTGCAGCGAGCGGCCGACCTCGATGCCGCGTGCGGCGAGGAAGGTGTTGGCCATCGCGCCGCCGATGATCAGCACGTCGACCCGGCCCAGGATGTTGCCGATCAGGTCGAGCTTGGTGGAGATCTTTGCACCGCCGACGATGGCGCCGACCGGCCGCTCGGGCGCCTCCAGGGCGAGGGTGAGCGCGTCCAGCTCGGCCTGCATCAGTCGGCCGGCATGGGCGGGCAGGTGGCGTGCCACCCCTTCGGTGCTGGCATGGGCGCGGTGGGCAGCCGAGAAGGCGTCGTTGACGTAGATGTCGGCGAGTTCGGCGAGGCCGCGCGCCATCTCCGGATCGTTGGCCTCCTCGCCGGGATGGAAGCGGGTGTTCTCCAGCACCAGCACCTCGCCGTCCTGCAGCGCCGCCACGGCGGCGTGTGCCTTCGGGCCGAGGCAGTCCTCGGCAAAATGCACCGGACGGCCGAGCACCTGCGCCAGCGCCTCGCGCACCGGGGCGAGCGACATCGCCGCCACCCGCCTTCCCTGCGGCCGGTCGAAATGGCTGACCACGATGACCCTGGCGCCCTTGTCGGCGAGCTCGCGGATGGTGGGCGTCAGCCGCTCCAGGCGGGTCAGGTCGGTGACGCGGCCGTCGCGACGCGGCACGTTGAGGTCGGCGCGCAGCAGCACGCGCTTGCCGGCGCACTCCAGCGCATCGATGGTCTTGAAGGCGGCACCCGTGGCCGCGCCGGCGGCGGACATCAGAGCGCGCCGAACACCGCGGCGGTATCCGCCATGCGGTTGGAGAAGCCCCATTCGTTGTCGTACCAGCCGCAGACGCGCACCAGCTTGCCGCCATCGACCAGCGAGGTCTGCGTCGCATCGAACGAGCAGGAGGCGAGGACGTGGTTGAAGTCGCTGCTGACCAGCGCGTCGGTGCTGTAGACGAGGATGCCCTTCAGCTGATCCTCGGCGGCGCGCCTGAAGGTGTCGTTCACCTCGGCGACCGAGCCGGGCACGCTGCGCGGCACGAAATCCAGCGAGACCAGCGAGACGTTCGGGGTCGGCACGCGGATCGCGGTGCCGTCCAGCTTGCCCTTGAGCTGCGGCAGCACCAGGCCCACGGCACGGGCGGCGCCGGTGCTGGTCGGGATCATGTTCAGCGCGGCGGCGCGGGCGCGATGCAGGTCCTTGTGCAGCGTGTCCACGGTGCGCTGGTCGCCGGTATAGCTGTGGATGGTGACCATGTAGCCGCGCTCGATGCCGAACGCGTCGTCCAGCACCTTGGCCATCGGCGCCAGGCAGTTGGTGGTGCAGGAGGCGTTGGAGATGACGGTCATCTCGCGGGTGATGGTGTGATGGTTGACGCCGTAGACGATGGTCGCGTCGACGCCGTCGGCGGGGGCGGAGACCAGCACCTTGCGCGCGCCGGCGGTGATCAGCTGGGACGCGGCCTCCTTCTTGGTGAACAGGCCGGTGCATTCCATCGCCACGTCGACACCCTGGTAGGGCACTTTCGAAGGGTCGCGCTCGGCCGACACCCTGATCGGCGCGTAGCTGCGTCCCTGCGCATGGATGGCGATGCGGTCGCCTTCGACCTGCACCTCGGCCGGGAAGCGGCCATGCACGCTGTCGTAGCGCAACAGGTGGGCGTTGTCGGAGACCGAGCCGAGATCGTTGATGGCAACGACCTCGACGTCGGTGCGGCCGCTCTCGACGATGCCGCGCAGCACCAGGCGGCCGATGCGACCGAACCCGTTGATGGCAACCTTGACTGGCATTGTCCTGATCCTTCCTGCGATGGACGCAGACTATGGCGCTTTCTGATCCGGTGGCCAGAGCCGCACGCCGAGGCGCCGGCGCACCCGCTCGGCGACGGCTTCCGGGGTGATGCCGAACTGCCGGTAGAGCTCGTCGGCCGGCGCCGAGATGCCGAAATCGTCGATGCCGATGAACATCCCCGACGGTCCCAGCCAGCGTTCCCACCCGAAGCCCGAGGCCGCCTCGATGCCGACCCGCAGCACCGGACCGAGGATGCTCTCGCGATAGCTCGCCGTCTGCGCGGAGAACAGCTCCCAGCACGGCAGCGAGACCACGGCGGCATGGATGCCGCGCTCGCGCAGCAGCCGGCGCGCCGCGATCGCGCTGCCGCTCTCGGGCCCGGTGGCGCTGAGCGTCACCGGGG
>CAXUCM010000194.1:0-7153 GCA_964249315.1 uncultured Acetobacteraceae bacterium
AGCCGCCACCGCAGCGGATCGCGGTGGAGGCGACCGGCCGGTTCGAGACGGTGGTTGCGGCAGGGCTTGCTGGGGCGGCTCTGCCGGTCGTGGTGGTCAGTCCGGCGCAGGTTCGCGATTTCGCGCGTGCGCTGGGCAGGCGTGCCAAGACCGATCCGATCGATGCGGCGGTGATCGCGCGGTTCGTCGAGGCCACCCGGCCGGCGTTGCGTTGCCTGCCCTCGGAGCACACCCAGCGCCTGGCCGGGCTGGTCACCCGAAGACGCCAGATCATCGGCATGCTGGGTGCCGAGCGCGGCATTCTGCGTCGCAGGCCCAGCCGCAAGACCGCCAGGAGCTGCCAGCGGCTGATCGCGGCCCTCGAGAGCGAGCTCGCCGATCTCGACCGCGAGATCGACGACGAGGTTCGCGGGACCCCGATCTGGGCGGCCTAGCAGGACCTGCTGCAGAGCGTGCCCGCCGTCGGACCGGTGGTGTCGCGCACGCTGCTGGCCGAGCTGCCCGAACTCGGCACGCTCGACCGGCGGCAGATCGCCGCCCTGTGCGGCCTGGCGCCATGGACGCGCCAGTGGGACACGCCAGTCGGGCCAGTGGCGCGGACGCAGCTGCATCGGCGGCGGCAGGGCCAGCGTGCGCAGCTCGCTCTACATGGCAGCCCTGGTGGCAGGTTCCCAGAGGCAAGCCTTTGGCGGGATTGAGCCGCGAGGCGGATTGATGGGCGGAGCCCCAACCTAACCCATATCGACTCGCAGCATGAGGATCATGGGGTACTCGGGGATGATTCCGGGCTTGCACCGTCTCGTGTTCTCGTACCGGGGATCGATACCGCAAGTGCCGTCGACGGGGGTTGTACACAGGCCGATCCCGCAAGCTGGTGGACCGAATGCAAAAGCCCTTGCCGCATCAGGCGGTGCTCTCTGTACACAGTGTGGGCAAAGCGGGGTACATTTATCGAGACCCGGGTACCCCGTCATCCACAGGCATCAACATCATTCACTCCATTTCTTTCCTCTTCTTTCAAGTTTATGAGGTGAGCCGGCAGGACGGAGACGTGAGCAGATGAGTAAGAAGCGGCTCTTGCGTGTCCTTGCCGGCGAGGCAGTCTGGCCGCCGCCGATCTGGCTGATGCGGCAGGCCGGTCGTTACCTCCCCGAGTTTCGTGCCATGCGTGCACAGGCTGATTTCATCACCCGATGCATGACCCCCGACATCGCTACCGAACTCACCTTGCAGCCGATCCGACGCTTCGGCATGGACGGTGCGATCCTGTTCAGCGACATCCTGATCCTGCCTTGGGCGATGGGCCAGCAGCTGGAGTTCGTCGACGGTGTCGGGCCCGTGCTCGAGCCGATACGAAGCGCGGCTGACCTGGCACGGCTGCAACCCGGGCGACGTGTCGATGCGACGGCACCCGTCATGCAGGCACTTACGCGGCTGCGTGCCGATCTGGATGCTCACGGCCGGATCGGCGTCGCCAGGGGTGGTGAGACGACGCTGCTGGGCTTCGCCGGCTCACCCTTCACGGTAGCTTGCTACATGGTGGAAGGCGGCGGATCGCGCGAGTTTGCCATCGCACGCGGTATGGCGTTCTCGGAACCCACCCTGTTCGATCGACTCATCGACCTGCTGACGCAGAATACGGCGGCAATGCTGTGCGAGCAGATCGTGGCCGGTGCGGAGGCGGTCATGCTGTTCGACAGCTGGGGCGGTCTGCTGCCGCCGTCGCAGTTCGAGCGGCACGTGATCGCACCGACCCGCGCGATCGTTCATGCGGTTCGCCGCGAGCACCCGCACATTCCGATCGTCGGCTTCCCGCGGCTTGGCGGTACATCCATCGGGCACTATGCGGCACGAACCGGGATCAACGCGATCGCACTGGATACCGGTGCGGACCTGCAGATTGCCTCGGGATTACTCCCGCCGGGACTCCCCCTGCAAGGCAATCTCGACCCGGTCTGCCTGCTTGCCGGGGGTGTGCCGCTCGAGGCGGAGGCGCGAGCCATTCGCGATGCGATGCAGGGTCGACCGCACGTGTTCAATCTCGGACATGGCGTATTGCCGCAGACGCCGCCGGAACACGTGCAGTCCCTCGTCGAGACGGTTCGTCGTGTCTGAGATCAGGCTCGTGCGCGACGCCCTGCAAGTGTTGGTCCTGGATTACGGTGGCGTGTCTTGCACGACGTCGGCGAAGAACCAAGTCTTGTGCTGAAGGTTTTGAGAACTGTTCCTCGCGCGGTGCGGGTGCGTGGTTCTCTGACCCGAAGTAGATCGCCAGGAGGCGCGCCGCCATGATCGAGGCGCTTGGGCCATTCCTGCTCTGGGAAAAATCGTTTCACGTGATCTCCGTCATCGCATGGATGGCCGGACTGTTCTATTTGCCTCGACTCTACGTCTATCACTCCACCACCGATCGTGGATCCGTGCAGAGCGAGTTGTTCAAGGTCATGGAACGGCGATTGCTGCGCCAGATCATGAACCCGGCGATGCTCGCCTCGTTCGGTTTCGGCATCCTGCTCGTACTCACCCCGGGCGCAGTCGACTGGCATGCCGGCTGGTGGTGGGTGAAACTGACCGGTGTCCTGCTGATGGCGATCTTCCACGGCGCATGCGCATCCTGGCGTCGCGCCTTCGAAGAGGATCGCAATACCAAGACACAGCGCTTCTTCCGTTTCGCCAACGAGCTTCCCACGGTTCTGATGCTCGTGATCGTCATCATGGTAATCGTGCAACCGTTCTGATGAGAGCGTGAGACACGATAAGGGCATCATGGTGGGCGCAGTAGGGTTCGAACCTACGACCCGCTGATTAAGAGTCAGCTGCTCTACCAACTGAGCTATGCGCCCACGATGCCGATCGCCAAGGCCGGTCGGCCAAGACCCTGGCCGTAGGTGAATTAGGACAGCGCGGTTCAGGATGCAAGGGCTGCCTGCCAGCGGCTTTTATGCCCTGAGCAGGGCGAGCACACCGTCGAGCTGATCGAGATTGTCGTAGTGGATACGCAGGCTGCCACCCTTGCCGTCGAACAGGACCTGGATCCGCAACCCCAGCCTTTCCCGCAGCGTGCGTTCCAAAGAGACGATCTCGGGATCCTTGTTCGGACGATCGTCCGGCTTCAAGCGGGCGCTCGGCGGCGCGATGCGCGAGCCGGCAAGGTGCTGCTGCGCCATCGCCTCAGTCTGTCGGACGGTCAGGCGCTGACCGATGACCGCGAGTGCTGCTCGGGCCGGGTCTGGATGGCCGAGCAGGGCTCGAGCGTGGCCGGCGCTCAACGCCCCGTTCTGGACTTCCTTGCGGACTGTCTGCGGCAGCTGCAGCAGTCGCACCATGTTGGCAACGTGGCTGCGCGACTTGCCGATCGCACCGGCGAGCTCGTCATGCGACAGGCCGAACTCGCCCACCAGGCGCTGCAGGCCTTCCGCCTCCTCGATCGGGTTCAGGTCCTGGCGCTGCAGGTTCTCGACCAGCGCCGCTGCCATGGCATCGCCATCATCGAGCCGGCGGACGTGCACCGGCACCTCGTGCAGACCGGCCAGTTGCGCCGCGCGCCAGCGCCGCTCCCCGGCAACAATCTGGTAGATCCCGGCACGTCGCGGATCGGGGCGTGCGAGGATCGGTTGCAGGATGCCGCGTGTGCGGATGGAGGCAGCGAGCTCGGCAAGAGCCTCCGGTTCCATGTCCTGCCTTGGCTGGAACGGGCCGGCCTCGAGCGCCTCGATCGGAAGAGCGTGGATCGAGGGCTCGTCCGCTCTTGCCTGGCCGTGTGGTGCCGGAGCATCGCCGAGCAAGGCGGCCAGGCCACGGCCGAGGCGCGAGGGCGGGGCTTCCCTCTTTCTCGTCATGGACGCGGGGCCGAGGCTCTGCCGAGCCGCTCGACGAGCTCTTCTGCGAGGCTGACATAGGCGGTCGCGCCGCTCGAACGCGGATCGTAGAGCAGGGCGGGCTTGCCGTGGCTTTGTGCCTCGGAGATGCGGACGTTCCGCGGGATTTGGGTCGCGAACACCTGTTCGCCAAAGAAGCCGCGCGCATCATCGGCCACCAGCTCGGACAGGTTGTTGCGTTTGTCAAACATCGTCAGCACCAGTCCTTGCAGCTGCAATTCCGGATTGAAGGCGCGGCGTACGCGATCGATGGTTCGAACCAGGTGGCTGACCCCTTCAAGCGCGAAGAACTCGCACTGCAGCGGGACCAGCACCGCGTCCGCTGCGACCAGTGCGTTCAATGTCAACAGGCCGAGGCTCGGTGGACAATCGATCAGCACGAATTCGTAGGGCAGCGGGTGACCGGCAGCGTCGGCAAGTGCCTGGCGCAGGAGGAACTCGCGCCGGTCGTAGCCGACCAGCTCGATCTCGGCGCCCGCCAGCTCGGTGTCGGCCGGCAACAGCGAGAGCCCTGGAACCAGGGTGTCACGCACGACCGCGCTCAAGCCGCGACTTTCGGCCAACATGGCATAGCTGCCCGCCCGGCGTGCGCCGTATTCGATACTCAAGCCGGTGGACGCGTTGCCCTGCGGGTCGAGATCGATCAACAGGACGCGGCGGCCGGAACAGGCAAGAGAAGTCGCCAGATTAATCGCCGTCGTGGTCTTGCCGACGCCACCTTTCTGGTTCGCTATGGCGATGATGTGCGGAATGATGGCCTCGCGAT
The DNA here is from genome assembly GCA_964249315.1 of uncultured Acetobacteraceae bacterium. Lineage (GTDB taxonomy): Bacteria > Pseudomonadota > Alphaproteobacteria > Acetobacterales > Acetobacteraceae > Lichenicoccus. The sequence continues at coordinate 4,645 of CAXUCM010000194.1, forward strand.
CAGGAGCCTGGCGAACCGTACGCGTCGAGAGGCCGTATCTGGCTCAGGGTCAGGATGACGCCCTCCGGGTCGGTCCAGCTCGGCGTCCGGGTGACCGTCATCTGCCACTTCGCTCGCGCGTCGGTCAATTCGTCCTCGACCTTGCGTCCCTTAAGGAACAGGCAGCGTCCATTAGGCTTCAGCAACGGCACCGCCCACTCCAGCAGTCGTGGCAGGGCCGCCAGGGCACGTGCCGTGATGATCGATGCCGGAGGCACCCCCGCGCTCTCGATGCGGCTGTTGACGACGGTGACGCGTGTTTCCGTCCGTCTGGCCGCTTCACGCAGGAAGCTCGCCTTGCGAGTATCGCTCTCGATCAAGGTCACCGGATTTGCGGTGCAGATCGCCAGTACCAGGCCGGGGAAACCTGCGCCGGAGCCGAGATCAATCACTCCTGCATCGTCGGCGAGGAAGGGCGCCAGTTGCAGGCTGTCGGCGATGTGACGTGGCCAGAGCTGCGATAGGTCCCGCGACGAGACCAGGTTGATCCGGCCGTTCCACTGGATCAGCACTTCCACGAAGCGCTCCAGCCTGGCGCGGGTCGCCGCCGGATAGTCATCCAGGGCAGCGCCGCAAGCATGTTTCACGTGAAACTATCCACAGGCTGCAATGGCCCGAGATAGGCGAGCAGCGCCACCAGTGCGGCCGGTGTCATCCCGGGTATGCGCTGGGCGGCGCTGAAGCTCGCTGGCCGTGCGGCGGCCAGTCGCTCCCGCATCTCGTTGCTGAGCCCGCCGACATGGCCGTAATCGAGATCCCGCGGCAGGGTGATCGCGGACTCGCGGCCGAGCTGTCGGATCTCATGCGCCTGTCTGCCGAGATAGCCACTGTAGCGGGCTTCCGTCTCGACATGCTTGCGGACACGGCAGGGCAGCTCCATCAGCCACGGACAGAGGACTGCCAGGCCGTCGACGTCCAAGGTAGCGCCGGCCAGGATGTCGAACAGCGATCGGTGCCGGCCATCCGCCGTCACCATGATGCCGGCGTTCCGCAAGGCTGCGGGCGTAAATCGCTCCGCAGCTGCGCGCTGCATTGCCTGGCTGATGAGCACCTGGTCCGACACCAGCCGCGCCGCCCGTTCGCTGCCGACACAGCCCCACCGCACGCCAAGCCCGGTGAGGCGCAGGTCGGCGTTATCCGCCCGTAAGCTCAGCCGATACTCTGCGCGCGAGGTGAACATCCGATATGGCTCGCTGACACCCTGCGTCGTCAGATCGTCGACCATGACACCGATATAGCCGGAACCGCGTTCGATCGTGACGGGATGTCCGCCGCCTGCAAGTGCTGCGGCATTGATGCCGGCGAGGATCCCCTGCGCCGCGGCTTCCTCGTAACCCGTGGTGCCGTTGATCTGGCCCGCCAGGAACAGCCTCGGGATCACCTTGAGCTCGAGGGTCGGTGCCAGCGCACGCGGATCGATATAGTCGTACTCGACCGCGTAGCCTGGTTGCGCAATGATTGCTCGTTCCAATCCGGGGATCGTCGCGACCAGCTGCGCCTGCAGCTCGGCTGGCAGGCTGGTCGAGATCCCGTTCGGGTAGATCAGCTCATCTCCCGGGTTGCCCGGCAGGGCTTCCGGCTCAAGGAAGATCTGGTGGTGCGGGCGCTGCGCGAACCGCACGACCTTGTCCTCGATCGACGGGCAATAGCGTGGCCCGCGACCGCTGATCGCGCCACCATAGACGGCGGAGAGATGGAGGTTGGCACGGATCAGCTCATGCGTCGCGGAACCCGTCGCGGTGACGTGGCAGGAGCGTTGCGGGTTGCCGACCCGTTCGGTCAGCCGGCTGAACGGCTCCGGAACCTTATCCCCGCGATCCTCGTCGAGGCCGCTCCAATCGATCGAGCGTCGCTCCAGTCGCGGCGGCGTGCCGGTCTTCAGGCGCCCCATCGGCAGCCCGAGTTCCTGCAGGCGTACGCCGAGACGGTTTGCGGGCAAATCCCCGGCGCGTCCCGCCGGCGTCATGTCGCCGCCGACATGGATAACGCCGCGCAGGAAGGTGCCGGCGGTGAGCACGACCGCGGCAGCGCGGAGCTCGCGCCCATCCGCACAGACTACACCGCAGGCCTGTCCCTGTGCGTCCAGCAAGAGGTCATCCACGGCCGCTTCGGCGATTTCGAGGCCGGCCGTCTGCGCCAGCAGAGATTGCACCGCGGCCCGATAGAGCGAGCGGTCCGCCTGTGCGCGCGGACCCTGCACCGCCGGACCTTTCGACCGGTTGAGCAGCTTGAAATGGATGCCGGCATGGTCGGCAGCGCGGCCCATCAAGCCGTCGAGCGCGTCGATCTCGCGAACGAGGTGCCCCTTGCCGATCCCGCCGATCGCCGGGTTGCAGGACATCGCCCCGATCGTGTCGCGCTTGTGCGTGAGCAACAGCGTCCGCGCGCCCATCCGCGCCGAAGCCGCCGCCGCCTCGCAGCCGGCGTGGCCCGCGCCGACGACGATCACGTCATGCAGGCTGTTCATGGT
>CAXUCM010000195.1:0-7124 GCA_964249315.1 uncultured Acetobacteraceae bacterium
GGTCCGCGCGCGACCGCGTCCGTGCCGGAAATATTGCCGGGCCAGGGCGGGCAGGGTCTCGCGCGGGAAGTAGCCGATCGCGGCCTCGGCGCAGAGCCAGACGCGGCCGCCGGCGGCGAGCGCGCGCAGGTCGTGCTCCGCATCCTCGTTGTGGGTGAAGCCTTCGTCGTAGCCGCCGATGTGCCGGAAGAACGCCCGATCGAATGCGGCATGGTGGCCGTGCTCGACGAAGCCGGAGTGCCGCACGCCTCGGTGCGCCGAGCCGCCATTGCCGAGCCGGCTGTTCTGCGTCGCGGCGATGGCGCGCTGCAGCCAGCTCCGGCCCAGCGTGCGCATCGGCACGACCACCGAGGTCGCGTCGCGGTCGGTCAAGGCTGCCAGGCAGTCGGCGATGAAGTTCGCCGGGTAGGAGGCGTGCGCATCGGCGCGGATCAGCACGGTGCTCTGCGGTGCCGCGATCGCAGCGGCCAGGTTGCACGCGGCGGACTGGATGCGGCGAGGGTTTTGCACGAGGCGCACGCAGGGATGCTGCTGCCCGATCCGCCGCACGATGGCGACGGTCGCATCGCTGCTGCCGCCGTCCAGCACCAGGATCTCCGCGCCCTGCGACGGCAGCTGCGGCAGCAGCGAGGACAATGCCGCTTCGATATAGTTCTCCTCGTTCAGCACCGGCATCATCACGGAGAAGCAGGCAGGTGGCGTGGCGGTCACGGTGCGTCCGTCCTGTCAGGCGTGGAGAAGGGGTGCGGCGGCCAGTGCGCCCAGGCGGCTGACCAGGCCGACGGCGCCGGCCTCGGTCTCCACCAGCGCCTCGCGGGCGATCGTCCGGACCGCGCGCTGCATCTCGCGATAGCTCGCGGCATCGAGGCGGACGAAGCATTCGGCGAGCGCTGCCTGCAGCGGTTCTTCGAACAGCACGCCGCAGCCATGTCGGGCGAGCCAGCGACCGGTCTCGACGTGGCGCAGCGCCAGCGGCACCGCGCCGTACAGGCTGCCTTCGTAGAGCCGGTTCGGCAGCAGCCAGGCCGAGTTGGCGCCGTCCTCGTAGAAGTCGATCGCCCAGGTGAAGTGGACATCGCCGTAGATCCGGGGCAGGTCGCGGCTGCGGTCGTACGGTCCGTGAAAGCGCAGCCCGGGCGTGGCTGCGACCACCTGGTCGAAATCGGCGATGACGTCGCGCGCGGGCCGGCCGCGGATCTCGACCTCGACCAGGCCGGGATGACGGCGCACCAGCTCGGCGAGCAGTGCGAGGCTGCGGCGGCAGCGGATCACGCCGAACCAGCCGATCCGCCACGGCGTGCCGGCTTCCGGCTGCGGCGCGGTCACCGACGCCGCGGCGACTTCATGCGCCAGCAGCTTGTTCTCCAGGATCAGATGCGGCGGCAGGTGCGGATGCGCCGGCCGGAAGTAACGCTCCACGAAGGCGTTCGAACTGGTGACGAGAAGAGCGGTGCGTCCGAGCAGCCGGCCTTCGAGCGCGCGCAGGCAGCGTCCGACGGCACGCCGGTCCGTCATCAGCCGGTGGATGTCGAGACATTCATAGACCAGCGGGATGCCCGGCGCCGATCGTCCGCGGATCAGCGCGGCGAGCGTCAGCATCTCCAGCGAGCGCGCCATCATGATGCTCGCGTCATGCGCCAGCGTGTGCCAGCGCCGGGAACGCAGGATGGCGCCGAGCAGGGAGAACACCCGGCGTCCGAGCCGGCCGTTGATCGTGCGTCCGAGCTCGACCACGCGCACCGTGGCGAGCGGCGTCGCCGAGGCGGGGCCGCGCCGGAAGCCGGCGAGCACGATCTCCGCGCCGCCGCGCAGCAGCGCCTCGGTGCGACGGCGCACCGCCGGGTCGTCGAGATCGTGCACCAGATAGAGGATCTTCATGGACGCCGGCCTGCGGCGACGCGCGCGACCAGGCCCGGCGCCGGCAGTCCGTGGCAGAGCCCGATGCAAGCCCCGCCGCAGAGCAGCGCCGCCGTGGCGGACGCCGCGACCGAAGCGAGCGCATGCGCCAGATCTTGCGACGCGCCGGAGGCGTGCCGCGCCAGGATCGCGGCCGCCAGCATCAGCACCCCGGGCAGGGCCACCTCGCGCAGATAGGTCCGCCGCGGGGCGGCCGCCTCCTCGCGGCCGAGCCAGGCCATCCAGCCGACGATCGCGATGTTCTTGGCGACCAGACCGGCGGCGCACGCGACGAGGCTGAACGGTGCGAGTGCTGCGACCAGGACGATGCCGGCCGCCGCCGAGCCGATCGAGCTGTGCAGCAGCGCGCGATTGCGGCCGGACACCGACAGTAGCGCGCCGGGCACCATCCCGATCGCGCGAACGAAGCCGTTGCCGGCGAGCAGCAAGGCGACGGAGGCCGCCGGCAGCCATTGCCGGCCGAACACCAGCCCGACGATGGCGGCACTATTGCTCGCGATCGTCGCCGCCGGCACGCCGCAGGTGAGCACCAGCACGGCCAGCGCCCGGCGGGTCGCCTGCGCGCGCGCCGCGGCGTTGCCGCGTGCGAACAGCGGCTGGAACAGGATCGAGGAGAACGAGTTCGCCACCGTGACGAACGTCGTCTCCAGCCGCTTGCCGAGATTGTAGTAGGCAAGCCCGGTGTCGCCGGCCAGCGGCGCCAGCAGCATCTGGTCCAGGGAGTTGATCGAGGCGGCGAGGGCGCGGTTGCCGGTCGAGAACAGCGTCTCGGCGCGCAACCGGTCGAGGCATGCGCGGTGCAGCCGCGGCCGCGCCAGCGCGCCGGCGCCGATCACGGTGCCGAGCAGGGTGAGCAGCGACTGGCCGACCTGGTAGGCGACGAGGCCGTCGATCGGTGCCGCGAGCACCGCCACGCCGATGCCGAGGCCGCCCGCGACGAGGTTGGCGACGACCGCGCGCAACGCCATGCGTCGGTAGGCGAGCCGCATGGTCAGCGCTGCCAGCGGCTGGACGGTGAGCAGGTCGAGCGGGATGCGCAGGCCGACCAGCGCCAGCAGCCAGAAATGGCTGCCGACACCGGCCACCAGCGTGCCGATGCCGGCGAGCAGGAGCAGGAACACCGGCAGCAGCCCGAAGCCGCTGAGCAGCAGCAGCGCCAGCGCGGTCTCGTGGCAGCGTTGCAGATCGTCCTTCTGTTGCAGCAAGGCCTCGTAGAGACCCGGCAGCCCCAGCGCCTTGAGCAGCTCGCCGGCGGCCATCGCCAGGGCGACCAGCCCGACCTGTGCCGGCGTCATCGCGCGGGCGAAGAAGACGAACAGCCCGAACGGCAGCAGCACGCTGCACGCGGCGTTCAGACCGGCCCAGAACACGCCCGCGCCATAGCGCGGCGTCACCTGGCCGGCCCGCTCTCGCGTCGCTCCCGTCTCGGCCGACATGGTCAATCGCTCCCCGCCGGCTTGATCGGGACGTTCGTGGAACATGCAATCCGGCCGCATGCAACGTTGCGTTATCGACCACGACACGTCGCAATCGTCACGAGATGCATATCACATCGTAACGGATTACGGTATTCATTTCGTTCTGATTTCGTGATAGAACCGAGCGATGCAGCAGCAGCTTCGCTACGTACTCGGTGGTATGCTGGACCCCGAGCTCGAGGCCCGGAAGCTCCGCGGCGAACAGCCGCTTTCGGATTTCAACGTGTTCGTGTCGCGCACTCGATCGACGCTGTTGTCGGCGAGCGACGCGCCTCGTTCAGCGATCCGGCTCGGCCTCGCGGCGTTGACGCGCATCGCCCTGGCCTTGCGCCTCCGACGCGACGGCGGCGGCGTCATGCTGGCGTCCGGCGAGGATATCGGCATCCCGCTTGCCCTGGCCACACTCGCCTCGCGCAAGCCGACGCAGGTCTGGATGGTCCTGCACGGCTCCTATCTGGGCAGCCGCAAGTTCGCCCTCGTCGCATCCCTGCTCAGGCGCGCGCAGCACGTCCATTTCCTGTGCCTGGCGGAGTCGTTGCGAGCACAGCTGATCGAGGATTTCGGGTTCCCCTCGGATCGCTGTCACAACGCGGGCTACGGGGTGGATACCGCGTTCTTCCGTCCGGGCGATGCGTCCGCGATGAAGCTGGTGCTGAGCGCCGGCTGCTCACACCGCGACTACGAGACCCTGGTCGAGGCCATGCAGGGACTCGACGTGACGCTTCGCATCGCCGCCGACAGCCTGTGGCGGCCGGCTCCTGCCGGCGTCGAGCAGGCAGCGCTCCCGAGCAACGTACAGGTGCGCTCGGCCGGCGACTATGTCGGGCTGCGCGCGCTATACGAGGCAGCCTCGTTCGTGGTGGTGCCGTTGCATCCGGCGCGTCATGCCTGCGGCTACGCGGTGATCGCCGAGGCGATGGCGATGGGCAAGGCGGTAATCACCACCCGCACCAAAGCGCCGAGCGACCTCGTGGTGGATGGGCAGACCGGGCTCTACGTCGAGCCCGGCGACGTCGCCGGGCTGCGCACGGCAATACGCCAGCTGCTCGACGATCCCGAAGCGGCCAGGCGGATGGGCGAGCGCGGCGCCGGACGCATGCGGGAAAGCTTCAGCCTCGATCATTACGCGGCGACGATCGAGGCGTTCATCGCGGCCGCCGCCTGAGAGGGTGCCGCAGGACCTTCACGGCCCGCGTTAACCAAAGTTTTACCAAGCGCCGCTTTACTGCGTCCTCTTCGTCAGGTGACGTTCCATGTTCATCGAGGCTGTGCCCCCGCCGACGACGCGCAACGCGAGGACGGATGCCGCCCAGGAACGGCTCCGGCTTGCCGGCAGGCTCCTGTTCGCCGCCCTCGGGCTGCTGCTCGAGATCGGCTGCGTGGCATCCGGTGCAGCCCTGGTCCGCTGGATCGTTCCCGCCTCGATGCCGGTGGCAGGCCCAGGCCCGCTCGCGATCGCCTATGCGCTGCTGGCGGTGACGTTGGCTTGCATCAGTCTGCCGACGCGCCAGGCGCTGACGGTGCAGTGCATGCTGCTCGCCTCCCTGGATCTCGGACTGATGACGGCGGGCAGGTTCCGGCCGGACGCCGCCGCCGCCGAGTTGCTCGGCATCGCCTTCGCCCTGGCCGGGATCCTCGCGATCCGCAAGGCGCGCGCGCGCTTGCTGGAGCGGCAGCTGGGATTCCTGTTGCCGGACCGGCCGATGGCCTTCATCGGCAACAGCGCCTCGGCGGCAAGGATGCTGAACCAGCTTCGAACCGATCCGCGTTCGCGGGCGGTGGCGGTCGGCTTCTTCGACGACCGCAACGCCCGACCCGGCCCGCTGACCGACCTGCTGCCCTGTCTGGGCAGCATCGACGACATCGTCACCTACATTCACGAGGCCGAGCTCGACGAGGTCTACATGGCGATGCCGTGGTCGGCGTCCGAGCGGATCTCGCAGCTCCTCGGCCGGTTGCGCTTCCTGCCTCTGACGGTCCGCCTGATCCCCGATCATCTCCCGCCGGTGCTGGCGCAGCGGGACGACGCCCAGATCGAGGGCGTGGTGATGCCGACGCTGATGGTGCCGCCTTTCTCGATGGTCGGCGGCGCGGTCAAGCGGGCGGTCGATCTGTTCGCCTGCTGCTGCCTGCTCGTCCCGCTGGTGCCGCTCTTCGTCGCGGTCGCGCTGGTGATCAAGCTCGACAGCCGCGGCCCGGTATTCTTCCGCCAGCCCCGCTCCGGCCAGTATGGCCGCAGCTTCAGGATCTACAAGTTCCGCACGCTGCGCACGGCCCAGGCGGATACCGCCGCGGAGACGCTGGTGACCCGCGGCGACAACCGGGTGACACGGGTCGGCCGCTTCCTGCGCAAATACTCGATCGACGAGTTGCCTCAGGTCATCAACGTCATTCTCGGCGACATGTCCCTGGTCGGACCGCGTCCGCATGCACCCCGCGCCAAGGCGAACGGCCGTATCTATGCCGAACTGATGCCGGAATACATGTTGCGATACCGGGTCAAACCCGGCATGACCGGGTGGGCGCAGGTGAACGGCTGGCGCGGCAATACCGAGACCGAGGAACAGTTGCGGAAACGGGTCGAATTCGACTTCGACTATATCGGGCACTGGTCGATGCGGCGCGACATCAGGATCCTCCTGCGCACGCTGCCGTCGATGCTGCTGCCACCCGTGGCGAATACCTGACCCCGTGCGTCTGACGCAGGCTTCGATGGCAGCGCTGCTCGCCGTGCCGATGGCCCAGGCCGCCGCTCAGCTTCCTCCAGCCATGTCCGGGATGTTCCGTCCAACGCTGAACCTGTCGTTCGCCGAGCTTCCGAAATGGCGCTCCGGCTCCGACGCGCCGCCACGCGCGGCCAGGGCGCTGGACGATCCCGGCTTCAGCCTGGCGGCGGGACTGGTCGGCGGTTTCCAGCCCTGGTCCGACCGCACCCACGCCGAGGCACGCAATGCCAGCCCCGGCTGGTCGGCGCTGCCGCACGAGGCGGAGGCCTATCCGAACGGCGATGCGATGCGGCTGCTCGGGATCAGCCCGTTCAGCGTGGCCGACGGAGCCCTGCGGATCACCGCGTCGCCCATGCCTGCCGCGGCCGCCGCCACCCTGCCGGCCGGCCTGCCAGGCCGCTTCCTCGCCGGTGCGCTGAACACCTTCCCCTACGGCCAGACCTACGGCTACTTCGAGGTCGAGGCGCGGATCCCGCACGGCCGCGGGCTCTGGCCCGCCTTCTGGCTGCTTCCGGTGGACGGGTCCTGGCCGCCGGAGATCGACGCGCCGGAGGTGCTCGGTCACGACACCAGCACCGCCTACTTCTCGCTGCACACCACCGACCGAGCCTGGCTCAAGGCGCAGCCGGGAAGCTACAATGCGAGCACCACCACCGAGACGGCACGCCCGGGCGAGGATCTCTCGCTCGGATATCATCGCTACGGCGTCGACTGGGAACGCGGGACCGTCTCCTTCTACCTGGACGGCGCCCGCATCGGCAGCCGCCCCACGCCCGCGGACATGCACGCGCCGTTCTACCTTATCGTCAACCTCGCCGTCGGCGACCGGCAGAGCTGGCCCGGACCGATCGATGCGGCCACGACGTTCCCGGCCAGCATGGCAGTCCGGTCGATCCGGGTCTGGCAGAAAGCCGCGCCATGATACCGACCGACCTTCGTGATCCGGAAAAGGGGGGGGGGGGGGGGGGGGGGGGGGGGGGGGGGGGGGGGGGGGGGGGGGGGG